>CAZSLR010000040.1:0-12640 GCA_964607635.1 uncultured Oscillospiraceae bacterium | reverse complement strand
AAATACAGCAAATAAGTAGAGGTGAATTAAATTGCAGAGAATAGGAGTTTTCGTTTGCTGGTGCGGTACGAACATCGCGGCAACAGTCGATATAGATACAGTCGTAGAAGCGATGAAGAGAGAGCCTGGTGTGGTCCACTCTTCGGATTACCAATATATGTGCTCGGAGGCTGGACAGAGCCGCATCAGAAACGCGATCAAGGAGCATAACCTGACAGGAATAGTTGTCTGTGCCTGCTCGCCAAGAATGCATGAGACTACATTTCGCAAGGCAGCCAAGGCCGCCGGCTTGAATGAGTTCATGGTTGAGATCGCCAACATACGTGAGCATTGCGCTTGGATCCATAAGGACAGGACAGAGGCTACTGAGAAGGCGGTTGTTCTGGCAAGAACGGCAGTTGCCAAGCTTAATCTTAACAAGCCATTGACACCAGGCACAAGCGACGTAGTCAAGCGTGCGCTTGTTATCGGCGGTGGGATCGCCGGCATACAATCAGCTCTTGATATTGCCGAGGCCGGTTATCAGGTAGATATCGTTGAGAAGGAGCCAACAATCGGCGGTAAAATGGCACAGCTGGACAAGACTTTTCCCACATTGGACTGTGCCGCCTGTATTCTTACTCCCAAAATGGTAGAAGCTGCTCAGCATGATAACATTAATCTGCTTACATACAGTGAAGTAGATTCAGTATCCGGTTTCGTCGGTAACTTCACAGTTAAAATCAGGAAAAAAGCCAGAAGTGTAAAAGCCGACATCTGCAGCGGCTGTGGCATTTGTACTGAGAAATGCCCATCGAAGAAGGCAAAAAGCGAATTCAACATGGGCTTAAATAACCGCAGTGCCATTTACATTCCTTTTGCCCAGGCTATCCCTAATGTACCGGTTATTGATCGTGATCAGTGTATCAAGTTCAAGACCGGCAAATGCGGTCTCTGTGCCAAGGTCTGTCCGGCCGATGCTATTGATTTCAGCCAGCAGGACGAGATCATTGAACAGAAATACGGCGCGGTCGTCCTGGCTACAGGCTTCAAGCCGATCAAGCTCGACAATTTCGATGAGTACAGCTATGCGGCCAGTCAGGATGTTATCACATCACTTGAACTGGAACGTATTATGAATGCTGCTGGTCCAACAGGCGGCAAACTGCTGCGTCCTTCAGACAAAACACATCCTCATACGATGGTTTTTGTCCAATGTGTTGGATCACGTGATACGACTGGCTGCGGTAAGACATACTGCTCGAAAATATGCTGCATGTACACAGCCAAGCATGCCATGCTGATCCGTGAGAAATATCCGGATGTCGACGTGCATGTTTTCTATATAGATGTCAGGACGCCTGGCAAAAATTTCGATGAGTTTTACAGACGCGCTGCGGAGGACTACGGCGTGAATTATATAAAGGGAATGGTCGGTAAGGTAGCTCCCACAAATGGTAAGCTGCTGGTCCAGGGATCTGATCTGATCGCCGACCGCCAGGTTATCATCGAGGCTGACATGGTGGTACTGGCCACTGCAATTGAGCCAGACCAGACTGCGAAGAGTCTGGCTACCATGTTGACCGCCAGCATCGACACAAACAACTTCTTCACAGAGGCGCACCCTAAGCTGCGCCCTGTCGAGAGCCCGACAGCAGGCGTTTTCCTCTCCGGTGTCTGTCAGGGTCCGAAGGATATTCCCGAAACAGTCGCACAAGCCTCCGCAGCCGCTGTAAAAGTTGTAGGTCTGCTCTCAAAGGATAAGCTGGTCAGCAATCCATGTATAGCTGGTTCCAATGAGCTGCTTTGTAATGGCTGCTCAAACTGTCAGCATGTCTGTCCTTATGGTGCGATCGATTACATCGTTAAGGAATTCCGTATAGACGGTAAGAATATGACCCGCAGAGTCGCACAGGTCAACGAGGCAGTCTGTCAGGGCTGCGGCGCCTGTACAGTCGTATGTCCATCCGGTGCGATGGACCTCAAGGGCTTCACAAATCAGCAGATCATGGCGGAGGTAGATGCCATATGTCGATAGAAAAACAAGAGTTCAAGCCTCTGATCGTAGCTTTTTGCTGCAACTGGTGCAGCTATGCCGGAGCGGATCTGGCAGGCACAAGCCGTCTGGCCTATCCAGCCGAAATCAAGATTATCCGAGTACCATGCTCGTGCCGCGTCAATCCAATGTTCGTACTTAGAGCGTTCCAGCGAGGTGCTGACGGCGTAATAATCGCCGGCTGCCATCCAGGTGATTGCCACTATACCAGCGGCAACTACTTCGCAAGACGCCGCATGACACTGCTCTTCTCCATGCTGGATTTCTTCGGCATTGAGCGTGAAAGAACCAGAGTCGATTGGGTTTCGGCGGCAGAGGGTGTCAAATTCTCGACAGTTATGAATGATTTCTCTAAGAAAATACATGAGCTTGGCGAGAACAGGAGACTGGGGGATCTGAGATGCAAACAAACAATAGACCGGTAAAAGACATAGCAATTGAGATACTATCTGAGAATCAGGCTGAGCGTTTGCTAGCCTGGAAACGCGGCGAGTTTTTCTATGACAACAGTCCTGCCGTTTTCTCGTCTGTCGATGAGCTTGAGGATTTCGTTTATGACCTCTTCTGTGGCAGCAATCTTAGCAAATTCCTGGTTAAGGAAGCTGCTAAGGAAGGCAAAATAGCAGTCCTCCTCAAGCCTTGTGATCGTTACAGCTTCAATCAGCTGGTAAAAGAGCATCGCATCAACAAAGAGAATGTTCTGCCAATTGAGATCGACTGCGATGGCATGGTCGACATAGACAAGGTGAAGGCGCTTGGAATCAAGGGCATAAAAAGCATAGATACAGATGGCGATCAACTGATAATTGAAACGGTATATGGTCAGAAAAGCTGTAAAAAGGAAGAAGTTCTCCTTATGAAATGCTTGACCTGCAAGGACCGTGTAGACGGCGACCGTTTCGCATTGGTAAGAGAGATCGAAAAAATGACCTCGGTTGAGCGTTATGAGTTCTGGCGCTCAGAGCTCTCAAAATGCATTCGCTGCAATGCCTGCCGCAACGTTTGCCCGGCCTGTACCTGCGAGAAATGCGTCTTCGATAATGATAAATCAGGTATCGCTAATAAGGCGAACAGCGATAGCTTCGAGGAGAACCTCTACCATATGATCCGAGCCTTCCATGTAGCAGGCAGATGTACAGATTGTGGAGAGTGCACGCGTGTCTGCCCACAAGGCATACCGCTTCATCTTATCAACCGCAAGGTAATCAAGGATTTGAATGAGTTCTATGGTGAATATCAAGCCGGAGCTGATGATAGTAGTGTCGGCCCGCTGACAAGCTATCAGCTTGATGATGTCGAACCGGATATCGTCATGAACAGAGGGGGTGCCAGATAATGAGCAAAAACATCTGGACAATTGAGCTGGCCCGGGCTAATGAGTTGTTTGATTCTCTAGCAGCTATTCAGAAACTTTATTTGCCTTTGGAGCAAGCAGGGCAAGTCCAATTCAAGGAGTATACTTCATCTGACTCAAATCGAAACATAAGACTTGATGTACTGAATACAGTCCGTTCTGCCAAGGATTTGTTTTTCCCACAGAGCGAGAATATGGCCGCGTTTAAAAGAGAAGGCAAGAAAATTGAAATCATAGACAATCGCGAGAAGACCACGCCTTTTGCCATTTTTGGTGTAAGAGCCTGTGATGCCAGAAGCTTTGATATTCTGGACAGGGTTTTCTTAAGCGAACCGGTTGATGTTTCCTATGCAGAGCGCAGAAGCAATGGCACGGTTATAACTCTGGCTTGCAATGAGCCTGAGGAGACCTGCTTCTGTAAAGCCTTCGGAATCGATGCTGCTGAGCCGGGCGGAGATATATCTGCCTGGATCGCTGACGAGAAAATCTGGTGGCAGCCAATAACCGCAAAGGGTGAGGCCCTGACATCTGAGCTTGAAGGTGTGTTAAAAGAAGCCGACGCTGCTGATGAAAAACTGAATGATCAGAAGAAACAGATCAGAGATATAATCGCAAAGCTTCCATTGCGTGACCTGTCACTTGAAGGCTTCCAGCCTGAACGGCTAAAAGAGATATTTGATTCACCGAAATGGCAGGAGTTGTCGGAGGCTTGTATCGGCTGCGGTACATGTACCTTTGTCTGTCCGACCTGTCAATGCTATGACATCCGCGACTATGATACCGGCAACGGTGTTCAACGCTACAGATGCTGGGATTCTTGCATGTACTCTGATTTCGTCATGATGGCGCATGGTAATCCGCGGACATCGCAGGTTGAGCGCTTCAGGCAACGCTTCATGCATAAGCTGGTTTATTACCCGGCTAATAACGAAGGTATTTATTCATGTGTTGGCTGTGGCCGCTGTCTGGCAAAATGCCCAAGTTCAATGAATATCGTTAAGGTGGCAAAAGCAATCGGAGGTGAAGCAAATGTGTGAATGCAGCTGTGGACATGACGGTCATGAACATAAGCATGAGCATACACATAGAGATGCTCTGATGCCAGTGATCGGTGTTGTTACAAGTATCAGAATCGATACACCGGATGTGAAAACCTTCCGAGTGACAGCGCCAGAGGGCGGCATCTGCTTCGACTATGTTCCTGGGCAATGCGCTATGCTCTCAGTTCCGGGTGTCGGCGAGGCTATGTTTTCGATCACGTCATCTCCAACAAACAGAGATTACATGGAATTCAGCATCAAGAAGTGCGGTACCCTGACTGACTGGCTGCATGAGATAGAAACTGAGCAGCAGCTGACGATCAGAGGTCCTTACGGTAACGGCTTCCCGGTGGAGGCTGATCTAAAAGGGCAGAATCTTTTATTTATAGCAGGTGGTATTGGCTTGGCACCGCTGCGTTCTGTCATCAATTACTGTCTCCATAACAGAGATAATTACGGCAGCATCGATATCGTTTATGGTGCCAGATCATCGGCTGATCTCGTACATATCGAAGAGCTGAAAAATGTCTGGCCAGAGCTCAAGGATACCAAAGTGCACCTGACGATCGACAGACCAGAGGATGGTTGGGACGGACATGTAGGTTTTGTACCTTCTTATGTGAAGGAACTAGATTTCAGTCTGGATAAGACGGTGCTTCTCTGTGGACCACCAATCATGATCAAGTTCACTTTGGCATCGTTGCAGGAGATTGGTTTCGACAAGACACAAGTATTTACCACGATGGAGCTAAGGATGAAGTGTGGTGTCGGCAAATGCGGCCGCTGCAACATAGGCTCAAAATATGTCTGCAAAGACGGTCCGGTTTTCCGCTGTGATGAGCTTGATGAGCTGCCGGATGAATATTGATCAGAAATAAAAAATAGCAATCAGCGGCCAGGACAAAAATGACGGCTAAGCGATGGAGGTCAAGAGAATGAGAGAAATGGTAAATGTCTATATTATGGGCAAGAAATACACAGTGCCGGAGGAGCTCACGATCATGGGCGCCATGGAGTATGCCGGCTATCAGCTGATCAGGGGCAGTGGCTGCCGTAATGGTTTCTGCGGCGCCTGCGCGACTGTCTATAGAATCAAGGGAAAAACAGAGCTGCAGGCTTGTCTGGCTTGTCAGAAGCAGGTGGAAAATGACATGTATCTGGCCACACTGCCGTTCTTCCCGCTAATCAAGCAGCAATACGATATCAATGAGATCAGTCCTGAGGAGCAGCTGATGATGCAGCTTTATCCTGAAATTTATAAATGTATCGGCTGTAATGCCTGTACAAAAGTCTGTCCGCAGGAGCTGAATGTTATGCAGTATATCGCCTATGCCCAACGCGGAGAATTTGAAAAATGCGCTGAGGAGTCTTTTGACTGTGTAATGTGTGGTATCTGTTCTTCACGCTGTCCTGCAGGCATATCACACCCACAGGTAGCACTACTTGCCAGAAGGCTGACAGGCAAATATCTTGCTCCGGAATCTGAGCACCTCAAGCAGAGAGTAGAGGAGATCGCCAGCGGCCAGTTCAGAGAGATGATGCAGTCGATCATGCAGAAGCCGCTTGAAGAAATCAAGGAACTCTACAACAAGAGAGAGATCGAGCAATAAGCTGATAACCGGAGGGACAGAGATATGTTTTCACAGGAAATGATGGATTCAATAAAAAAGGTTGAAGCAACCAGACAGAGCAGAATCGGAGCTGATCTGCGCAGGATGACAGCCGATGAGAAGGAAAAGCTTCTTAAGGAGTATCACCCTGATTTTGTCGAGGATGGTTTCGCGACACTGGAGATTGGTCCTAATAAGGGCGATAAGGTACCGCATGAGTTGGCTGAGCTGCTGCAGGCTAACAGCCGATTGCTGCAGCTTGATGGCTATAATGACCTGACTGAGCTGGAAGCAGAGCTGGTTGAACCTGATTATGACGTCGACGTTTTGATCATTGGCGGCGGTGGTGCCGGCGCCTCAGCCGCGATTGAAGCAAACGAGGGCGGCGCTGATGTGCTGATCGTAACCAAGCTGCGTATGGGCGACGCCAATACTATGATGGCAGAGGGCGGAATACAGGCGGCTGACAAGGCCAATGACTCGCCAGCTCAGCACTATCTGGACGCTCTTGGCGGTGGTCATTATGCTAATAAGCCTGAGCTGCTTTACAAGCTGGTCACAGAAGGACCGGATTGCGTTAAGTGGCTTAATGATCTCGGAGTGATGTTTGATAAGGACGCTGAGGGAAATATGGTAACCACACATGGCGGCGGTACCTCACGCAAGAGAATGCATGCGGCCAAGGACTATTCCGGTGCTGAGATCATGCGTGTACTGCGTGATGAGGTCATGAACCGTGAGATTCCGATCGTTGATTTCACTGCTGTTATTGAGCTGATTCTTGATGATCAGGGGAAAGCAGCCGGCGCAGTTTTGATGAATCTTGAGACAAAAGAAATTCTGATTGCCAGAGCCAAGACGATCGTTATCGCGACAGGTGGTGCCGGCAGACTTCATTATCAAGGCTTCCCAACCTCCAATCATTATGGTGCTACAGCTGATGGCCTGATCCTGGGCTATAGAGCCGGTGCGGCACTGCTATATGCCGATACACTACAGTATCATCCTACCGGTGTAGCTTATCCGCCGCAAATATTCGGCGCGCTTGTAACAGAGAAGGTTCGCTCGCTCGGAGCGCAGCTGGTCAATCGCGATGGTGAGGCTTTTATGAATCCGCTGGAAACACGTGACGTATCAGCAGCCTCGATCATTAGAGAATGCCGCACACATAAAAAGGGCATCGCGACAGCTGAGGGTGAGGGTGTATGGCTGGATACCCCGATGATCGAGCAGATCCATGGCGAAGGCACAATTGAGGCTCGTATTCCAGGTATGATGAGAATGTTTGGCAAATATGATATTGATATCCGCAAGGTGCCGATCCTTATTTACCCGACACTTCATTACCAGAATGGCGGCCTCAAGATAGCTGCCGACGGCATGACTGATATTGAGAATCTGTTCGTAGCCGGTGAGGCTGTAGGCGGTATTCATGGCAGAAACAGACTTATGGGCAACTCGCTGCTCGACATTATTGTTTTCGGGCGCAATGCCGGTAAGAACGCTTCTGCCAAGTGCAAGACAGTAAAAACAGGCGAGCTTAGCCTGAAACATGTTGAAAAATTCGCGGCCGAGATGGCTGCTGCCGGAATTGAAACGGATAAAGTATCACCTTTGCTGCTGCCTTCATATACACATGGCAGAGAGAATGATTAAGAAGGGGAGCAATAATTAAATGGAGCTGGTATTTGTATTCCTGATTACTGCCATCGGTTATCTAATAGGCAGTGTGAAAATCAAAGGAATTGAGCTTGGAACAGCAGGTGTTCTGCTTGTAGCCCTGGTATTTGGTCATTTTGGTGTCGAGGTGCCGGCTTTTGTCAGCAGCTTGGGCATAGCGCTTTTTGTCACCTCAGTTGGTTTCATCGCCGGTCCGAAATTCTTCCGCAATCTTAAGAAGAACGCGACCTCATATGTGCTGTTAGGTGTAATTGTTATACTGGCCGGAACTGCTGCCTGTGTTGCGATCATCCTGCTGGCAGATGTTCCTGCCGCTTTGGCGACCGGATTGTATGCCGGAGCTTTAACCAGTACGCCTGGCCTGGCTGCAGCGGTTGAGGCAGCGTCGGCTGCTGACGCGCAAATGGTATCTGTAGGCTACGGTGTGGCTTATCCGTTTGGCGTTATCGGTGTTGTTATGTTTGTGCAGCTTATTCCGAAGCTCTTGAAGGTAAATATGGCTGATGAACGTGCGAAATTCGAGGCGGCTAATGCTGTTGAAATCAAGTCATATGCCAGGAAGCTGATAAGCTGCGATCCCATGGGGATGATGGCTTTTGCCAGTGCTGTAGTGCTGGGTGTTCTGATCGGCAGAGTCTCAATACCTCTGCCCGGAGGTGCGGAGTTCGCGCTTGGCACATCCGGAGGACCGCTGATATCAGGCTTGATTTTCGGGCACTTCGCGCATATTGGTCCTATCGATCTGAAGGTCAAGAAGCATGTGCTTGAGGTTTTTCGTGAGTTCGGATTGGTTCTGTTTCTGATTGGTGCCGGAGTCAAGGGCGGACAGGGTTTTGTCGAGGTTTTGCGCACACAGGGTGTGATGTTGTTTGTTTATGGTGCGATCATCACAACTATACCAATGCTGGCAGGATATCTATTTGCCAGCAAAATTCTCAAGCTCAATCTATTTAACAATCTGGGCTCGATCTGCGGTGGTATGACAAGCACACCGGCACTTGGGACCTTGATTAGTGTAACTGGAACCAGCGAGATCGCGACTGCCTATGCCGCGACCTATCCGATGGCTCTAGTCCTGGTAGTTTTATCTGCCCAGTTCATGAATATTATACTCTAGTAGAAGGAGACAACATCAAAATGAAACTCACAGTATGTATTGGCAGCTCTTGCCATCTTAAGGGCTCAAGGCAGGTCGTAGAGCAATTAAAAAGCCTGATCGCGGCTAATCAGCTTCAGGATAAGGTTGAGCTAAGTGGAACCTTCTGTATGGGAAAATGTGAGCATGGTGTAAGTGCTGCGCTTGATGATGAGAATTTCTCGCTGACACCAGATAATACAAAGGAATTTTTCGAGAGACAGGTCTGTGCCAGACTTGCTTCTATGTGATAGAAGGCGATATAAATGCAGGATCTGACAACAGATATTCTCAAGCTCAAAAAATCTAATTGCAAAAATTGCTATAAATGTATCAGGCACTGTCCTGTAGATGCTATCAGATTCTCGAATAATCAGGCGCATATCATAGGTCGTGAATGCATTTTGTGCGGACAATGCTTCGTTGTGTGTCCACAAAACGCTAAGAAAATCAGGGATGACGCTGAGAAGGCACGTGCTCTGATCGCCAGCGGTGTGCCGGTGATCGCCAGCCTTGCGCCTGCTTATGCCGCCAATTATCATGACAGTGATCTGGAGGATATGCGGCAGGCCCTGAAATCGTTAGGCTTCTTCGATGTTGAGGAAACCGCTATAGGTGCTACCATCGTTAAGCGCAGGTATGAGCAAATGATCGCAGAGGGTAAGCAGAATGTGCTTATATCTTCCTGCTGTCATACTGTAAATCTTATGATTCAGAAGCATTATCCGGAAGCGCTGCCTTTTCTGGCGGATGTTATCACTCCGATGCAGGCACACAGTTTAGATATCAAACGTCGTATGCCTGATGCCAGGACTGTCTTCATCGGACCCTGTATTTCTAAGAAGGATGAGGCCGAAGCTGTTTCTAATGCGGTGGATTGTGTTTTGACTTTTGAAGAGCTGGGTCGTTGGCTGGAACTGGAGCAGATAGCTGTCGGACAGAGCAGAGGTCAAAATAAACAACAGAACCGAAACGCCTCAGTTGGCAGAAGCCAGCAGGTGCCGGAGACCGGTCGCGCCCGCTTCTTCCCGACTGCTGGTGGGATACTAAAAACTATGAATCGTGTCGATGACGCGAATTATCGCTATCTGGCGGTAGATGGTTTGGACAACTGTATCGCTGCCATAAAAGAAGTCGCTGCTGGTGGTTTAAATAATATATTTATTGAGATGTCAGCCTGTGCCGGCAGCTGCATCGGCGGTCCGGTCATGGACAGAAATCATCTTAGTCCAATTCAGAATTACAGTCAGGTCGCGGCGATCGCAGGTCAAGGAGACTTCCAGATTGAAATGCCAGAGACAACAAGGTTGGTCCAGACTTTTGCCAGGATAGAGCTTGATAATCGCAGTCCCGATGAGATCGAGATCCAGGCGATTTTGCGCCAAATCGGCAAGACCAAGCCTGAGCATGAGCTGAATTGTGGTACCTGCGGCTATGATACATGTCGGCAGAAGGCGATAGCTGTCTATCAGGGCAAGGCTGATCTGAGTATGTGTCTGCCATACCTCAAGGAGAAGGCTGAGAGCTTCTCTGATAATATCATCAGCAATACGCCGAATGGGATCATAGTTGTAGATGACAGCTTCCAGGTCCAGCAGATCAACCGGGCGGCGCTTAACATCATGAATATCCGTTGTGCTGAGGATGTGCTTGGCGAACAAGTGGTTCGCATCATGGACCCCAAGCCTTTTATGGATGTGCTTAACACCGGCCGGAGCATACATGGTCGTCGGACTTATCTGGCTGAATACAAAAAATACGTTGAGAAGAGCATAATCTTCGATCGCGAGTTCAATTTACTGATCTGCATTATGCATGATGTCACGGATGAGGAGAAGCAGCGTGAACGCAAGGAATCGATCAGACATCAAACTATAGATATAGCCGACAAGGTCGTCGAGAAACAAATGCGTATCGTGCAGGAAATTGCTTCGTTGCTTGGTGAAACGGCAGCGGAAACTAAGATCGCACTGACGAAGCTCAAGGAGTCGATTTCAGATGAATAATCTCTGTGCCGACATTGGTTATCGCAGTCTCAATAAATTCGGTGAGCTCCTCTGTGGAGACAGTGTTAAGGCTGTTGAGCAGTCTGACAGCAGAAATTCGAAGATAATTGTGCTGGCTGATGGTCTTGGCAGCGGAGTTAAGGCAAGTATCCTGTCGACGCTGACGGCAAGAATCATCTCTACAATGATGGCTGAGGGCCTCGATATCGAGGATTGTGTCGCGACGATTGCCGCTACGCTGCCTGTATGCTCTGTAAGAGGCGTGGCTTACTCGACTTTTACCATTATACATTTGATCGAAAATGAAGAGGCCGAGATCATTCAATATGATAACCCGCATGTGATCATGCTACGAGGCGGCCGTCATATCGAGCTGCCGTCAACGATTCTGAAAATCGATGGCAAGGAGATCTACAAATCCCGCGTGTCGCTGCAGGCGGATGATATTTTCATTGCGATGAGCGACGGCGCGATCCATGCCGGTGTTGGCCGGACGCTGAACTTCGGCTGGCAGCGCGAGGATATTATCGAGTTCGCGGAGACCTTCTGCGAGGCTGGATATACCGCGAAAACTCTTACAACGATCTTGCTGGATAAGTGTGATGAGCTTTATGGCGGACAGCCAGGTGATGATACGACCTTCTGCGTGGTCAGGATCCGCAAGCGTGAGCCGATGAATCTGCTGATCGGTCCGCCGGCCAAGCCGGATGACTGCTCTAAGATGATGTCGCTGTTTTTCTCCAAGGAGGGCAAGCATATTGTTTGTGGCGGAACGACCTCGATGATCGCGGCAGACCATCTCCGTCGTAGTCTGGTTCCTTTGCTTGATTTCGCCGATCCTGAGATTCCACCGATTGCCAGGATCGATGGGGTAGACCTCGTGACCGAGGGTGTTATCACGATTAACAAGGTGCTCAGCTACGCACAAAATTATCTCGATGACAATGAAGCGTACACTGAATGGTCATTCAAAAAGGATGGCGCCTCGCAGATTGCCAGGCTGCTGTTCGAAGAAGCGACGGATATAAATTTCTATGTTGGCAAGGCCGTCAATCCGGCGCATCAGAATCCGGATCTGCCAATCAGCTTCAGCATCAAAATGCGGTTGGTCGACGAGCTAGCTGTCTGTTTGCGTCAAATGGGCAAGAACATCAAGCTCAGCTATTTTTGAAAATCAGCCAGATAATTCACATTTCATTCCGGCAAAAGGAGGCTCTATTCGTGCGTAAATTTGATACTCAGGTTCAACACCTCAAATATAAGGTTCTGCGTGAAGTCGCCAGGCATGCTTTTGCAGGTGATTTATTAAGTGCTGTAAGTGATATTCCCAAAACGATCGTTCCAGGCAAGGATCCTTCGATGCGCTGTTGTGTTTACAAGGAACGTGCGATTCTTACTGAACGAGTTAAGCTTGCAATGGGCGGAAATAAGTCGAATCGGAATGTTATCGAGGTCATAGATATCGCCTGTGATGAATGCCCGGTCGGCGGTTATGAGGTCAGCCAGGCCTGCCGCGGCTGTATCGCACATCGTTGTCAGGATGTCTGTCCGCGCGACGCCATCAGTTTCGATCAGGATCAGAAGGCGTATATCGACAAATCCAAGTGTGTTGAGTGTGGTAAATGCGCACAGGTTTGCCCCTTCAGCGCGATTGCCAACATCAAACGTCCATGTGAGAAGGCCTGTCATATCGGGGCTATCTCAATGAGTGATGATAAAACGGCCTCGATCAATAATGATAAATGTACAGCCTGTGGAGCTTGTGTTTACCAATGTCCAT
>CAZSLR010000039.1:0-12721 GCA_964607635.1 uncultured Oscillospiraceae bacterium | reverse complement strand
GAGTGTCACCTTGC
Source organism: uncultured Oscillospiraceae bacterium (assembly GCA_964607635.1). Taxonomy (GTDB): domain Bacteria; phylum Bacillota; class Clostridia; order Saccharofermentanales; family UBA5734; genus JAAYFZ01. The sequence continues at coordinate 12,707 of CAZSLR010000039.1, read as the reverse complement.
CAAGGTGAAAGTCGCGAGTTCGAATCTCGTATCCCGCTCCAACAGGATAGCCGGTGGATTCCCATCGGCTATCTATATATGGCACCATAGCCAAGTGGTAAGGCAGAGGTCTGCAAAACCTTTATTCTCCAGTTCAAATCTGGATGGTGCCTCCAAACAAGCTAAGACCTCCGCAAGGAGGTCTTTTTTTACCTAGGAGGGTCTATTTATGTCAGAAAAGCTTTATAGGCAGAACCGTGATTTAACAGCCCTTATGAATTCTTATCAGAAATATTTCGCTGAGTCTTATCAGCAGCACTTGATGGCAAGTATTCATAATATGGATATTCAGGGTGATCCTCATGATCTGATAGAAGCAGCAGTGGAAACCGAGCTTGATAACTGGTATTCACAAAAACTGAATGAGATCATTCCAGAACTTCAGGTATCCGAGCTTATACCAGATGTTGGGGCCAAGGTATCGAATTGGCTGTCTGATCTGACGGATCATGATATGCTTATATCGCTCGCGCTGCATGCCGCGATTATTTGTGATGATGCTATGCCGCGTCGTATTCTCATGAGACTTCATGAAGCAGGTCCGGAAATGATGGATAAACTTCGGGGCATATGTCTCGAAACTGACTGGACATGGCAGGATGATCAGGTAGATGAATTTGACGAACAAAAAGACCGCAATCAACAGGTTTGCTGCTCGCTTATGAAAGTTCTTGGTCAGTGGCAGTCAGAGGAAACCACGTCTCTGATCCTGGATAAATTTTCTGGTTTGGGCAGGCCTGACGACAGAGTCGCGGAATCTGTAGGACTCTATTTAATAAATATGGGACCGGCAGCTGTCAGTGCGATCATTGAGAAGATCGAAGTATTATTGAGTCAGGATCCTGACATGCAGATCATCCATGAGTACCTTATGATATCGTTGGCTGCAATCGGACAGACTCATAAGCAGGACGAAATCTTCGCTGTGCTTCGAAAATCGTTTCGCAAGATGCAAAATCCACTTTTGGCTGCTGCATGTATTGGCGATTATGGTGATCCTCGAGGCATCAGAGTGCTGCGCAGCTATCTTGAGAACAAATTACCGGCAGTAGCACCGGCCTTGTTTCAGGAGATGACATCTGCGATCAAGAAGCTTGGCGGAAACCTGGATGGACTGGTTCATCCGATGTTTCCGATGGCAAATCGCGACATGATGTCCTGAGCGCATAAGCTGGAATATAATAAAGAGAAATCATTTGATTGCATATAAGTGAGTGCTTGACAGTCGTAAAAGTATCCAATATAATAGCACTTGCGTTTGCGGGATTAACTCAGTGGTAGAGTGTCACCTTGCCAAGGTGAAAGTCGCGAGTTCGAATCTCGTATCCCGCTCCAAACCGGGTTTTATACCCGGTTTTTTTGTATAGTCAGTTGGAAATCATGACAGAAGCAGGCCTATGAGCTATAATAAACCTTAGCCGGTCTCCTGGAATTTTCCAGATATGCCGCATATAAATAGCGACAAACGCGAGGAGAATTAATATGCCGCCAGTTTCATTGCAGAATATAGTAAAAGAGTTTGATCTTGAAATAATCGTTGAGTTTGATAATCTTGATGACATCATGATTTCTGTCGCGGATGTGACCCGCCCGGGTTTGCAGCTGGCAGGTTATTTTGATCATTTCGGTCCAGATCGTATTCAGGTTCTTGGGAATATGGAGACCGCGTTCCTCGAGAGGCTGGAGAGCAAGGATAAGGAGCTGCGTATTGACGCTCTGTTCTCGAAGGGCATTCCATGCCTTATTCTTACAAGACACCACGTGGCTTTTCCCGAGTTGATAACATGTGCGAAGAAATACTCAGTGCCTGTTTTACGCACAGGCGACACAACTGCTTCATTTGTCAGCGCGCTCGTGAAATATTTAAATGTGGAGCTAGCGCCCAGATCATCACTTCATGGAGTTCTAGTTGAGGTTTACGGCGAAGGAATTCTTATTCTTGGTGAGAGCGGTGTTGGTAAATCAGAAACCGCCCTTGAAGTTGTCAAACGTGGTCATCGTCTGATTGCAGATGATGTTGTTGAAGTTAGAAGAGTTTCTGATACAACGTTGTTGGGAAGAGCTCCTGAGATCATCAGACATCTGATTGAAATCAGAGGTATTGGCATACTGGATGTTAAGGAGCTTTATGGCGTATCTTCTGTAAAGATGCAAGAGAACATAAACTTCGTGATAAATCTGGAGCTGTGGGATGAGAAGAAAACCTATGAGAGACTGGGGCTTAACGAAGAGTCAACAGATATACTTGGTATTGATGTTCCGTCAATTACGATTCCGGTTAGACCAGGCAGAAACCTTGCGATAATCGTTGAGGTTGCTGCTATCAATTTCCGTCAGAAATCAATGGGCTATAACGCAGCAAAAGCTCTTACAGACAGGTTGTTCTGGACCTGATATGGAAATGGATATTTTTACAGAGCTTGCAGCTATGTTTCCGGATGCCGGAAGCAGGTTGAAAGAAAAAGAATTAATGAGTGAATATACAACATTCCGCCTGGGCGGTCCTGCGGACTGCCTTTTTTTACCGTCTGGAATTAGTGAATTGAAGAGTGTGTTAGAATTCGCTGCTAATAATAAGATCATAGTAACTCTACTTGGCCGCGGTTCCAATGTAATTATTTCGGATAGCGGTATCAGAGGCCTGACTATTATGATATCCGAGCATATGAGTTCGATTGTCTGTGAAGGCAGTACTCTAATAGCTGAGGCGGGAGCTAGTCTCGCGGCATTGTCGGGAACTGCTGCCAATAGTTCATTATGTGGTCTTGAGTTCGCGTCTGGTATACCTGGAGCAGTAGGCGGCGGCGTTATGATGAATGCAGGTGCTTATGATGGCTGTCTGGCAGACTCGCTTATTTGGACTGAATATCTTGATGATAATAACGAGCTCAAGAGACTTGAAGCTGATCAGCATGAATTTGGCTATCGCTCCAGCTTTTTCACAGGCAGCTCGAAGGTGATAGTTAGGTCAGCCTTCGAGCTTAAACCTGGCAGCTATGATTCAATAATAACGAAAATGGCAGATCTTGCAGCCAGACGCCGCACCAGCCAGCCTTTGGAAAAACCAAGTGCAGGCAGTGCTTTTAAACGTCCTGTCGGACATTATGCTGGTAAGCTGATATCTGATTGTGGTCTTAAGGGCTACACCTATGGAGGTGCCGGAGTATCTGAGAAGCATGCCGGCTTCATTGTAAATCTTGGCAGCGCTAGCGCGTCAGACGTTCTTGCGGTATTTTGCCATGTGCAGCGAATAGTTTTCAAGGAAACCGGTGTTTTGCTCGAGCCAGAGGTTCGATTCGCAGGTGATTGGAATGGCGATCTGTCTGTACTTACAGGCTGCCATTCGATTTGATAAGGAGATTTGTATGGAAGTAGTTGTATTGACAGGCATGTCAGGAGCTGGCAAGAGTATGGCTCTAAATTATCTTGAGGATATGGGATATTTCTGTATTGATAATCTTCCGCCACAGCTCCTGCCAGAACTGATCAAGGCTTATGCCCACCAGCGTGTAAATGGTGAGACCGCTGAAGAGCCTCAGAGACTGGCCTTCGGTATTGATGTCCGCAGCGCAAGCCTGGAAGAGCTTTTTCCGAACCTTGAACGCATAGCTCAAATGGGTGCCAAATACCGGGTCGTCTACCTGGAGGCAGCTGACCAGGCCTTGATAAACAGATATAAACAGAGCCGGAGGAATCATCCATTGGCACAGAGTCATGGATTAACCAAGGCGATTCAGGTTGAACGCACCAGATTGGAAATACTACGGGCAATGGCTTCTGATATAATTGATACGACAGAGTTGTCGCCATCTGATCTGCGCAATAAGCTTTATGAAATGCTATCGAGCAGTGATCGCGATGAACGGATGACGATATTGATACAGTCATTTGGCTTCAAGTATGGTATCCCGGCCGATTGTGACTGTGTTATTGATGTCAGGTTTATACCTAATCCGTACTATATTCCTGCGCTCAGACCGCTTTCTGGACTGGACAGCGCAGTTTCTGATCATGTACTAAGCTTCAAGGAAACAACTGAATATATGGATAAGCAGGAAGATATATTTGAATACACTATCCCTTATTACATTAGAGAGGGCAAAGTCCGACTAACAGTTGGAGTTGGCTGTACAGGCGGGCGTCATCGTTCAGTTGCTTTGGCCGAGGACCTTGCGAACAGACTAAGAGACAATAGATTGAGAGTCCTTGTGGATCATCGTGATATTGATAAGGACCCGAAGCTCGCACGTCGTTTGAATTCTGAAGAAAACTAGCATAAAGAGAACTGGCATAAGAGGTATAGTATGCTTACTGATACAGAAGAAAAGCTCATTAAATATGCAAGAAATCCCAGAATCGGTCCTCATATTACTGTTATCGGCGGCGGTACAGGCCTGTCGACATTGCTAAGAGGACTGAAGCTTTATACGCACAATCTTACTGCCATTGTTACTGTCGCCGACAATGGCGGATCATCAGGCATGCTGCGTGAGGATATGGGCATGCTGCCGCCAGGAGATATCAGAAACTGTATATTGGCTCTGGCTGACACCGAACCGTTGTTAAGTGATCTTTTTCATTATCGTTTTCAGGAAGGACGCTTATCTGGGCAGAGCTTCGGCAATCTTTTTATCGCGGCTATGAATTCAGTCTGTGGCAATTTCTATGAGGCGATCATCAATGTTTCAAAAGTACTGGCTGTAAAAGGCAAGGTTCTCCCAGTCAGCTTACAGGATGTAAATATAAGCGCGATTCTGAATGACGGCTCTACAATTGTTGGTGAATCAGAAATCGGTGACCGCCCTAATCCGGAGAATTGCGATATTCAAGATATTTTCATGCAGCCCGCTGACGCGAAGCCTATGCCTGAAGCTATTGACGCGATCAACAAAGCAGATCTGCTGGTCTTGGGGCCAGGAAGCTTATACACAAGTATCATTCCGAACCTGCTATTTCCGGAAATATGCAAAGCGATCGAAACCAGCCGCGCACCAACTGTCTATGTCGGAAATATCATGACCCAGCCAGCTGAAACGATTGACTACGACACCAACAGACATATTGAAGCTATTCTTAGGCATATGCATCGCAGCTGCAGCTGTGAGAATCCAATCGATTATTGTGTTGTCAACAATGCCTGGATCGATGAGGATCTGATTGAACGTTATCATCTTCAGAGCGCGATCCCGGTAACGACTGATCGTGATAAAATAACTGAGCTTGGCATTGAACTGGTTGAAGCACCTCTTGCCTGCGTGCATGACGGAAAAATCAGACATGATCACACAATTCTGGCCCGCACAGTGATATCGCTTCTGGATAACATTGGTCAGGATGGCAGGAGCAAAAAAAATGGCTGATTTCACAAGCTTTTCCAGACAGGTAAAAGACGAGCTGTATGAGGTCTCTGTACTGGATACGGAGAATATGCAGCTCAATTTATTGGCAAGCCTGTTCGCGGCAGGCAGACTACGGACCAATCTTATCCAGATATCAACATCTCATCGCGGCTTCGCTGATTTGACGACTGCCTGGTTCAGCAAGGTTTATGATACTGAGGCTGAGAGCCTGACGGGACGTGAGCTTACATCTGTTTCGGTCAGTAAACGCGAAACATATAGACAGATTTCTCAGGATCTACGTGATTTATTCAGCTATGATCCAGTTCTCAATAATTTGGGCGAAATTCCAAAAATGACTATACCGCAAGGACAGGCAATAATAAGAAGCATGTTTCTTGCCTGCGGTTCCATTGGAGACCCCAGACAGGCATATCATTTGGAGTTTGCTTTGAGACGCCAGCCAGCTGCTGTTTGGCTTGATGAACTGCTAAAAGAGTTTGAAATTAAATCTCATTTACTCAAACGACAGGGCTATAGCGTTTTGTATGTAAAGGACGGCAAGCAAATAGCTGAGCTGCTCCTTCAGTGCGGTGCTCATATCGCTCTTCTGGATTTTGAATCACTCAGGGTTGAGAAGGAGATGAGAAATTCTGTAAACAGAGTTGTCAATTGCGACAGTGCCAACTCACAGAGAATTGCCAATGCTTCTGCAAGACAACTAGAGCTGATAAGACAGCTCGAGGAGCGCAATGGATTTGGATTCCTTTCCGACGACTTACTGAATGCCGCTAAGGCAAGGCTTGCTAATCCAGATTATTCCCTCAAGGAGCTAGGTGAGATCATGATCCCGCCACTTGGCAAATCGGGTATGAATCATCGCCTTAAGAGGCTGGAGCGGATAGCCTCAGAATTACTAGGCAAGCTAACAGAGGAAAACACATGATCGATATTGTATTAGTTGAACCGGAAATTCCGCAGAATACAGGTAATATCGCCAGAACATGTGTGGCAGCTGGTGCCAGATTGCATTTAGTTGAGCCTCTCGGTTTTCAAATTGATGATCGCCAGGTTAAACGGGCTGGCCTTGATTATTGGTTTGATCTTGATTTGACTATCTGGCCCGATCTCAATAGTTGCTTGCGTAGCTTTTATGGTCGGGATATTTTTTATGCTACTACCAAGGCTGACAAAACCTATGCAGATGCCTCATATACTAAGGATAGTGTTATTTTATTCGGTAAAGAGACAAAGGGTCTGCCTGAGCCATTGCTGCTGGCTCATCCTGAGAGGTGTATCAGAATACCGATGATCAGCAGCGCCAGATCGCTTAACTTGGCAAATTCAGCGGCGATCGTCTTATATGAGGCGCTTAGACAGCATAACTTCCCGGGATTGTCTGGAGAGAGTGATTTTCTTGTTAGCCAATCACCACGCTAATATGGGAGAAACTAAGATGTACGATAAAATGGGTCAGGATCAGATGACTGTAGATTTATTTTGTAAGCTAGTCAGCCATGACTCCCCTTCACTCCGAGAAGGGGAGATTGCAGCCTGGCTGCGAAGGTGGCTGTTTGAAGAGCTTGGTCTCGTTCTAGAAGAAGATGATACTGCAGGAAAAATTGGTGGACAGTCAGGTAATCTGGTATGTAGAATTCACGGCGACAAGCCAGGCCCCTGCAGACTTTTTTCAGTTCATCTTGACACTGTCATGCCTTGTGAGAATAAGCGGATCAAAATTGAGAATGGCATAATCAGGACTGATGGCAGCACTGTCCTTGGTGCCGACGACATGGCCGGAGCGGCGGCGATTCTGACAGCTTTGTGGCAGATCAAAAAACATAAGCTATCTCATGGGGATATGGAGCTGCTGTTTACAGTAGCCGAAGAGCTTCATTTGCAGGGCAGCCGGCATATTACTCCAGGCTGGCTCAAATCGGAAATAGCCTTTGTTCTTGATACCGGGGGCGCTCCGGGTCTGGCTGTAAATTCCGCACCTGGCCATATTGATTTTACTTTCAGAATCAAGGGTAAGTCAGCACATGCCGGGATCGCTCCGGAACAAGGTATCAACGCGATCAATACTGCTGCAGCTGCGATATGCTCTATGAAATCAGGCAGATTGGAAAATGGTGTAACCGCAAATATTGGCCGGATCGTTGGAGGATCAGCAACCAACATAGTTGCCGAAGAATGTGAGTTTACGGCTGAGTGCAGAGCTCATTCAGAGGAGCTGCTGATGGCACAGGCTGATCATATGCAAAGCTGTGTTGAGTCTGCATGTAATGCGTCTGGCGCCCATCTCGATCTGGAGCGTAAGCGATCATATTTGCCATACAGTACAAGCGATAACAGCAGTGCCGCCGGTTTATTCAAAACAGCATGCATCAAATCAGGACTTAATGCCAGCTTCGCGCCTGGCGGAGGCGGCAGTGATCTGAATCACTTAGTTCAATTGGGTATGGAAGGCCTTGTGCTGGCTGTTGGCATGGAAAATGTGCACTCGTGCTCTGAAAGCATCAAGATCGAACATTTGCATCAACTAACAGAGTTGGTTCGCAATCTTATGATTTCCCCATTTTAAGCCTGATAAGTTTTGAGTTTGCCCGTTCAGGTGTTATAATTTCTTGCATGACTTGGCTGTAATCAAAGATCCGGAGGATTTATGGACTTTTGCCAAACAATTGAATCGATCGATTGCGAATTGTCAATATATAGGAAAGGTTTTCTTAATATTCGGCTTGATCTCGCAAAAGGACTGATAGTCTGGAAGGACAGCAATCATTGGAGTAATAATTTCGTGCGTTCTCTGACTTTTACCGAGGTCGAAATGATCAGGCGGCTTCTGCCGGAGTTATGCACTGTTCATAGCAGCAACTGCAGCTGCCCTGTGTCCAGAACAGAGTCGGGGGCAAGCCTTAACATTGTGAGTACATCACTGGATAATGATAACACGACCGGGGGCAGCAGCTGGCAGATATTACTTCATGGCGGCTCAGATTGCTGGTGTATCAAGGGAACAAGTCAGCAGACAATAATATGGCGCAAGGTCATAAGAACAATAGAGCAGATCAGCAGAATTCCAGTGAGGATTCAGTAAAGTATCAGTCATATTATCAACGGTTCGGCGCCTAAATGATTCTGCCTGTGGTTGTTTTGTTTACCGCTATTGTTATATTTGGTAAAATGTCTGCAGTGCAATATATGCACTTAGTGAAGCGATTGGAAGGGTGTGCAGATGGATTTTCTCGAAGGGTTTCTATTGGGGCCACTATGGAGCGATACAGAATACGAGACACAACGTCATATTGGTTTCCATATATTCTTAGGATCGATCATCAGCGGCATATTTCTCTGGCTGCTTATTTTCCCTGACAGACTCAAATTCTGGCTGGATCTGCCCACAGCGATGTATGTTATCTTCATTGTACTATTTTTGCTTGCTACTCCTTTTGCCGCAAGAGTCTATTATCAATTGAAGCTGCCGTTGAAGCTGCTGATTCTCGCTGTACAGTTTTTCAAATTTGCCGCGGTCTGTATGGTGGCATATCAGATAATGCTTCCGAAGTATCAGCTTAATTTAACTGAGCTGCCCCAAACTCTTATTGAAGAAATCAACTTGTCGATCAGTAAGGCTACAGAGTTTTTTGAAGGCTTCGGCAGAGCAACAGGAATGCTTCTTGGTATTATCGGCGGTGGTTTGATGATAGTATTGAGATTGCTGGTTATTATAGGTGTAGCGATCATTATACCAATTTTGATAATTATTGCTGTCAAGCTGGTACAATGGTCTTGGGATTACATTACACAGAAATACATTTTAAGAGAGACCCACAAGTAAAATTCGTTGAACGAAGGTGATACTATGAAGAAAACTAAAATTATATGTACAATGGGTCCAGCTCTTGAGAACGATGAACTGCTTCGCAGCCTGATGCTTGCAGGAATGAATGTTGCCAGACTTAATTTTTCACATGGAGATCATGAAGAGCATTTGGGGCGAGTTGAAAGGATCAAACGACTTAGAGCAGAACTGGATATTCCTATCGCGCTGCTGCTAGATACTAAAGGTCCCGAAATAAGGACCGGAGATTTTGAGAATGGCAAAGCTGAACTCAAGGAAGGGTCAATTGTAACTCTGCTGCCTGGCAATGATGTCGGCACCGCCGAAGTCATATATATCAGCTACGTTGACTTTTACCGGGATGTTCATGTTGGATCACCGATTCTGATCGATGATGGTCTGGTTGAGCTGGAGGTTCTTGATATTGAGAACACCCGGGTGCGCTGTAGAGTGCAAAATGGTGGTGTCATATCAAATCATAAGAGCATCAACCTGCCAGGTGCGAAAACAAATTTGCCTGCTCTGACTGCAAAGGATATAGAGGACATTCGATTTGCGATCGAGCATGATTTCGATTTTATCGCGGCTTCTTTTGTGCGTAAGGCGGCTGATGTTCTTGAAATTAAAAAAATTCTTGAGCGTTACAATGGTGATTCCATTCATATTATCGCCAAAATCGAGAACCGTGAAGGTATCAGCAATTTTGATGAAATTCTCAAGGTGGCTGATGGCATAATGGTTGCCCGTGGTGATCTCGGAGTGGAAATACCTATGCAGGAAGTGCCCACTGTTCAGAAATCACTGATTGAGAAATGCTATAAGATCGGTAAGCCCTGTATTACAGCTACGCAGATGCTTGATTCGATGATTAGAAACCCACGTCCGACAAGAGCTGAGGTTTCTGATGTCGCCAACGCGATCCTTGATGGTACGAGCGCTATCATGCTTTCTGGCGAGACCGCTGCTGGTAAGTATCCGCTTGAGAGCCTAAATATGATGGTCAGCATTGCTGAGCAAACGGAGAAATCGATCGATTACTGGGCTGAATTTATCAAGTCCAGATATGAGATGGTTTCGAGCGTCACGAATGCTATCAGCCATGCGACATGTATGACAGCTATGGATCTTAAGGCAGCTGCTATTGTAGCTGTTACCCATAGTGGCAGAACTGCAAGACTGATTTCCAGATTCAGACCTGAGTGTCCGATCGTAGCCACAACTGTATCGTCAAGATCATATAGACAGCTAGCTCTGTCGTGGGGTGTATATCCTTATCTCGTTGAAGAGGTCCATACAACTGACGCCATGTTTGAGCTTGGTATGAATAAGGCGCTTGAGTCCGGCAAGGTCAAGAATGGTGATGTTGTTGTTATTACCGGCGGTACTCCTATTGGAATGAGCGGTACGACAAACACTCTCAAGGTCCAGAACATCGGCCGGATCCTGGTCGATGGCAAGGGCATCGGCAAGGGTACCATATCAGCCGAGGCGCTTGTTATCCATAGTGTTGAGGATCTTAAGCTGGCTGATTTGCGTCAGGACTATGTTTTGGTAGCGACTCATACTGACAATGAAATGCTGCCGGCTATGAAGAAGGCTGTTGCCCTGGTCGTTGAAACCACTGATCCTGGCAATCATGCCGCGATAGTGGGGCTGGCTCTGGATATACCGATTATTTATGCCTGTGAAAACGCGACCAAGATATTAAAAACCGGCTCGATCATCGCTATTGATGTTGATCGCGGAACTATCAGCTGACCTTGATCGTCTTGAGTTGACAGTTTGTACACATTTGTATCATATTTTTTTCCAATTTCTCCAAGCTGTGATCAAATGACAGGTATATAAATGTAAGTGAAGATTAATTACTGTCTGAGATAATTTAAAGGGAGGCGTTTCAAATGGAAGAAAATATGAATTTGCCTGAGAATAATAATGATAGCAATAGAGATGAGGCATTTGATAGTAACAAAAATGATCAGATAAATTTGAATACATATGATCATCAGGATAACAGAGCCGGCTGGAGCAGGGGTGATGATAATTATCACCCGGCAGGTCGTTATCAAGGCTCTGCGGTGTATCCTCAGGGTAGATATCAGAGTGTAAATGGCAGAGCTCAGGCTTCCGGCTCACAGTATATGCATGATCAGAATCACGCTCAGAATTATAACTACAGCCAGCCTTATCAGCCTGCCAGGCAACAAGGAGGAAACGGCGCAAAAATTGCCGGATTCATCGCACTTGGACTAGCCGTAACAGTACTGATGTCGTCTTTGACCGGGATAACTGTTTACAACTACATGAAAGACAGAGGTTCAGTTCCTGTTTTAAGTACATCAACACAGCCAGTTGAAACAACTGCTGAACAAGCTGGTGATAATGATGATCAGAACAACCGAATAGATGGTACCGACAGACATTTCAGTATAGAGGATGCGGCTTCCAGGCAGGATGATGGGCGTAAAGCCCTATCTACGATGGAGATAGCCGTGATGGGCCGTCCGGCCGTAGTAGCGATTTCTACTGAGACAACGATGACTGATATGTTTGGGAATACAGGTCCAGTCGAAGCAGCTGGTTCGGGCTTCATTATTACAGAAGATGGCTATATCGTTACCAATTATCATGTGGTCAAGGGAGCTGAGACTATTACCGTAACGATGGAGAGCGGCGAGGTTTCCAAGGCTGTTCTTGTCGGTTCAGACGAATCGAACGATGTAGCAGTTTTGAAAGTTGATGGAGATAACTTGCCGACAGTAGTTCTAGGTAAGTCTGAGGATCTGCAGATCGGCGAGCTGGCAGTTGCTATTGGTAATCCGCTTGGTAGATTGAGCGGCACTGTAACAGCAGGCATTATAAGCGCGCTTGATCGATCGATTACCATTGATGGACAAACACTTAGCCTGCTTCAGACTGATGCTGCGATCAACAGCGGTAATTCCGGTGGGGCTCTGTTCAATTCCTACGGTGAGGTTATTGGCATTAATACAGCTAAAAACGCAGGTACTGGTGTTGAGGGTCTTGGTTTTGCTATTCCGATCGATAACGCTAAGCCGATCGTTGAGAGTCTGATTCGATATGGCTATGTCAGAGGCAGAACGAAATTAGGCATAAACACAAGAGATGTTACAGCTCAAATGGCCATGTATTATCAGCTGCCTGAAGGGGTATATGTCGTAGAAATCGATAGTACAGGACCAGCGTATGCTGCCGGTGTCAGACAAGGCGATATAATTATAGCTGTGGATGGCGAAGAGATTAAAACTGCTGCTGAGCTGCTCAAGATAAGAAACGCGAAGGAACCTGGTGATGTTTTACAGGTAACAGTAGTTAGAAATAATCAGGAAATGGATTTTGATATAGTTTTAATTGAAGATATTCCGGCTGATGCTAATATAGAGGCAGAATAATTATTTTGATAAGTAATTCCTGACTTTAGGAGCAAAACAGCTGTAAACCCGTGTTTTCAAGGGTTACAGCAA
>CAZSLR010000038.1:0-12774 GCA_964607635.1 uncultured Oscillospiraceae bacterium | reverse complement strand
GGCGGACGGCGAAGAAGCAGTGATATCGCACGATAAGCCTGCGCATGCTTGGTCAGATCGTCATAAACAATAAGTACGTCAGCATGTTCATTGTACATCAGCTCTTCAGCCATGGCACAACCGGAAAATGGGGCCATGTATTGCATCGCCGCGGTAGTGGAAGCACTTGCAACAATTACAGTCGTATAATCCATAGCACCACGAGTCTGCAGATTATTAACTATATTGGCCAAAGTCGATAGATTCTGCCCTATCGCGACATAGATACAATAAACATTTTTACCCTTCTGATTCAGAATTGTATCGATAGCTATTGTCGTCTTGCCTGTTTGTCTATCCCCTATGATTAGCTCGCGCTGTCCACGTCCTATTGGTGTCATAGCATCAATAGCGGTTATGCCTGTATGCAGCGACTGGTTAACTGGCTGCCTGTCAATTATTGAAGCGGCTTCAAACTCGATCGGTCTTCTTTTATCTGTCGGAATATGTCCCATACCATCAATTGGCACGCCAAGAGGGTCAACAACTCTGCCAACCATTGCCTTGCCCACCGGCACATTGGCGGTAGTTCCTGTTCTTTTGCAGATCGTTCCTTCACGGATCGAATCGTCATCCTGCAAAATGATTGCTCCGATGCGATCTTCTTCAATATTCATGGCAATACCGTAGGTATCGCGTGAAAACATAATGAGCTCACTGCTGCGGCAGTTCTGCATGCCACTGATATAGGCAACGCCATCACTAACACTGATGACCTGCCCTATTTCATCAACAGTAGAGCTTGAAGTCATACTCTCCAGCGACTCTCGCAAACGATCAACCACCTGAGTATTTGTTATATTATCATCCTGTACTGACAGAGCATCACTGTTCCAAAACAGATCCTGACCCTCTGGAGCAACCGGCTGCTCGTCAAAAAGATCCAAGGCCTTGGCCAGATTTGCTTTGATCAGATCATTGGCGTCCTCTGTATGTGTATCATCCTCAGCACCTATGGATTTTTGTGACTTAAGTGTATTGGATATTCTTGCCAACTGTCCCTTGATACTGTAGTCATAGCGGAAACCACCGGCATAAATTATCATACCGCCTATCAGAGTCTCATCAGTTTCCAAACGAATACTGTACTCAGTAATACCAAAATGCTCGGCAAATCTCTCACCAATGGCATCGCCCTTGGACTGCTCCATCGGCACAGAAGACACGATCCTGATTACACGGAATCCCGCATCAGACATCAGCCTTCACCTCCGTATCCAATGGTTGCTGGCGCTTGGTCATTTCCTCATCCAAAAACTGATCGACCAGCTGAAGCTGATGCTTCTCATCCATGACCTTGCCGACAACTTTAGAAGCAATTGCTATAGAAAGATCAGCGACCTCATCCCTGATGTCATTGAGCATGGTTATGCGCATCCTGTCGATTTCTCCGTCAGCACGGGCGAGCATCGACGCGGCTTCCTTTTTCGCTTCAGATAGAATTGCCTCACGCTGCACCTCAGCCTGACTCCTTGCGGTCTGTATGATCTCAGCCGCTTCCTGAGCAGATCGGTCTAATCGCAAGTCAGCTGTAGCAAGCTTATCCTGCGCTTCATTCAAGCGTTTTTCGGCCTCGCCAATATCACCTTCAACTGATTCTCTGCGCTTACGCAGCAGCTTGAGGATTGGCTTAAATAGAAATCTCTTCAAAATAAAATAAGAGATAAATAGATTGATCGGTGTAAAAATTGCAACGTCTGCATAGCTGGCCATTGCTTCAGGTGTAAACATGACGGCACCTTACCTTCTTTCTTACAGTCTTTACTGTGGCTTAAAAGCTATTAAAAAGCAAAAATAAGCAACAGACTGACAACCAGAGCGTAAATCGCTGTAGCCTCAATAAATACTATCGCTGTCATCAAAAGCGCCTGAACCTTGCCGGCAACTTCAGGCTGACGGGCTGATGCCTCGAAGGCCTTACCAGCCGCAAGTCCGATACCTATTGCTGCAGCACCTGCTGCTATCGCGATTGCTATTGCCGCGCCCAGCGCGATTAAACCCTTTTCCATTATCAAAAACCTCCTTATGAATGTGCTGCTTCACGAGCATGATGGGCACCCTCGAGCACCTCACCTATATAGGTTACTGACAGGTAAGTGAAAATCACGCCCTGCAGAATACCGTCTGCCAGATCGAACCAGAGTCCGACTACACCAGGAACAATTATTGGAATGATGATGTAAATAAACTCCATCAAAATATAAGCACCGAAAACATTGCCGAATAGACGTAGCGACAGCGATATCGGCTTGATAAGATAGTCAAGTATTTTGAATGGCAACAGAGCTGCCTTCGGATAGATCAGAGAATCCCAGAATCCCTTGATTCCAGCCAGTCTGATCGACATATATACTACATAGACAATATTGATCAAGGCCAATGTAATGGGAAAAGCCGGGTTTTTGGACGGAGCTGGTATTTTGATCAATGTAACCAAATTGGTCAGAGCGATGAAAACACCTATACTGCCAACATATGGCACGACCTTTTCAGCCTGATCGTAAGTCATGCCAGAAGACTGACATAGCTTCATCAAAACGTTGACAAGCGTCTCAGTAAGCTGTTGCCTCCTGCTGTTAGGCACGAGCTCCAGTCTTCTGGTCAAATACCAGGTAAGCAAAAAAATGAATAGCATGACTCCCCAGGTTGCTACAACAGCATCAGAGATGATCCACTCTTTTCCAAGGAAGTTAAATGAAAACAATATATTAGGTGCTATGGCATGACTGATCTCCGCACCAATATCGCCTATTTTGATTTCTTCAATCAGTTTCTCAACAAAATGGTGCCAAAATTCACTTAGATAGCTCATTACAGTTATCATATTATTGAAGCCGCCCAGACGCAGCCCGAAACACCTGCCTTCTCAATATATTTGTTACCGAGAACTGTCGGTTCAAATTAATCGGCAGTGGTCGGATATAGGGCTAAAAATACACAAAGCCCACAAGGAAAACATCCTCCGGACTTCATTGCTAACGATATTTGATAATACTCCCCTTCTCAGAAAATTACAAGCTGATCAATGTGAAATAGTAAATCTTCGATCTAATGACAACTAATGTCAGCGGCTTATATCAGAAGGTTGTATCGAATAGACAAACGAGAGCTGTTCGACCATATATAACTATATATGGTCCTGCGGTCTGCATCAACACAGGCCCGCAGAACCATAACATAATTATCGATCAATAACAACTACTTGGTGCCGAACAATCTGTCGCCGGCATCTCCTAGTCCGGGTACAATATACGCATGATCATTAAGCTTCTCATCCATAGCGGCACAGAAGATCGGCACATCCGGATGATCCTCATGAAGTCTCTTTATGCCCTCAGGGGCGGCGATCAGGCACATGAATTTGATGCTCTTGATACCTTTTTTCTTGAGGAAGCTGACAGCAGCCGAAGCAGAACCACCTGTGGCCAGCATTGGATCGAGAACTACTATTTCCCTCTCCTCAACATCTTCCGGCAGTTTGCAATAATACTCTACCGGTTCAAGTGTTTTCGGATCACGATATAGTCCGATATGCCCGACTTTTGCCATTGGCAGAAGATTAAGCATGCCGTCTACCATACCTAGCCCGGCTCGAAGTATAGGAACAACTGCTAACTTTTTACCAGCCAGCACTCTGGTTCTGGCAATCGCAACAGGAGTTTCTATCTCAACTTCCTTCAGCGGCATATCACGTGTTACTTCATAGGCCATCAGCATGGCAACTTCATTGACCAGCTCGCGGAATTCCTTGGTCGTTGTTCTCTTATCGCGCATAAGCGAAATTTTGTGCTGAATCAGCGGGTGATCAAATATAAATACGTTCTCCATCTGTAATGGCCTCCTATTATTTTGTGCCGGTCAGTTGACCCAGCCGGCCTGCAAACTTGAAAAATATCGCTAAGTCTTACTTAAAATTTGCTTGTTCAGTCTCTTTGATCTCATCAACTCTGACCTGATGACGTCCGCCACTCTCAAACGGTTCGCTCAAGAATGCGTCTACGATTGAAAACGCCAAAGAGGATCCAACGACACGAGCGCCCAGTGCCAGTACATTGGCATCATTATGCTGTCTTGCCATTCTCGCCATATATTCATTGGTACAAAGCGCCGCACGTATTCCCTTATATTTATTGGCAGTGATGGAAATGCCCAGTCCGGTGCCGCAGATTACGATTCCGAAATCACATGCACCAGATAAAACCGCCTGCGAAACCGCCTGCCCATAAGGTACATAGCTCGCGGCATCAACACCATTCGGTGCCCCATAATCCTCGCACTTATGACCGTTTTTCTTAAGATGATCCATAATATGCCGTTTGAGCTGATAACCGGCATGATCACTTCCCAGTGCTATTTTCATGGACCCTACCTCCCTTTTTACTACTCAAAATTGTAACACGCACATAGTGGGTGAGCAAGCGATATGGCTCACAAAGGACAGCTGCGGTCCAATCTGCGATGATTAAACCTCCTGCTGCCATTCGCGTATTCGCCAACCGCCTGACCATTTCCGAGCAGCTTATACTTATAAGTCATCAGGCCGTCAAGTCCAACCGGACCACGTGCATGAAGCTTACTGGTGCTTACTCCAACCTCGGCGCCAAATCCATAACGGAAGCCATCACTGAATCTGGTTGAACAGTTCCAGAAGACATTGCCGGCATCTACAAGGAGCATGAATTTTGCCGCTTTGTCCTGATCCGCGGTTACAATAGCCTCGGTATGTCCGGAGCCATTCTCGTTTATATGATCTATTGCCTCTTCCAGGCTGTCTACAATCTTGATCGAGAGCTTCAGGTCCAGATATTCTGTGTGCCAATCTTCAACCTCCGGACAGCCAAGAAGCGCGCTTACACGACTGCAGCCGAACAAATCAACACCTGCGTCGATCAACGCCTGAGCCAATTGAGGCAGCAGATCGTCGATATGGTCAACGTGCACAAGCAGTGTTTCCATGGCATTGCATACGGCGGTGTATTGGGTCTTGCTGTCAACAGCCAGCTTGACCGCCATTTGTGGATCAGCGCTGCTGTCGATATACATATGACAGACACCATCAGCATGTCCAAGCACAGGTATTCGGGAATTATCCATGATATATCGGACAAATTCATTCGAGCCGCGCGGTATGATCAGGTCTACAAACTGATCAAGCTTGAGCATCTCCTGCACATCCGCTCTGGTTTCCAACAGGTGTATCCAGCCGTCCGGAAGTCCGGCTGCCTGCCCTGCCTCGATGATAATGTCTGTCAGTATCCGGTTGGTTTTGCTGGCTTCTGATCCGCCCTTAAGCAGCAGCGCGTTACCGCTCTTGAGGCATAAACCGGCAATCTGCACCAATGCGTCAGGTCGTGATTCGAATATGACACCGATAACGCCGATTGGGCAGCTTACTCGATAGAGCTCGAGCCCTTGATCAAGTTCATTTACCAGCAAGGTACGGCCTGCCGGATCTTCCAGCTTCATTAAACTGGTCAAACCTTCTGTCGATTCATCAAGCTTGGCCTGGTCGAACTTCAGTCGTTTCAGCAAAGGTCCAGCGAGCTGCTCTGCCTGGCTTGTTGCCAAATCAGATGAATTCGCTTCAATTATCTCATCTGCATGTTTCTGCATCAGCTCGGCTATTTTTGCCAAAGCTTTGTTCTTTTCATCGGAGCTAAGTCCTGCCATCACTCTGGCTGCTCTGCGAGCGGTGGCTGCAGCATCAACAGTATTCATATATTTCCTCCTCACTAATTTCTATCTATGCAAATATCTTGTCGTTCAAATTCGCCTTCTCGCTTTTCCACATTTCTGTTGTGGAAATTTACTCACAACCTGTGGATAGTGTGGATAACTCTGTGGATAACCTCAGGACAGCAATTTCAGTGATTAGCAAGCGTGAAACTACTGGTATCTCTACATTATGGTTTCCGATATTGTTATTAGTTCAAACAACAGCTAATTATGGTTTGAAGCTACAATCCCGATGTTGCTTGTCTTTTGCCAGCAAATGATGTGAGTATTTACTATCCTATTGTCCCTGTACTGCGGACAGCAGGGAATGTTGTCTTAACATCCTCATAGGATTCCGGAGTACCGATGTCGATGCAGACTCCATCGAACTCATAAGCGAATACCGGCCGGCGTTTATGCAGCCAGGCCGGAAAATTTCCGGGGGCATCAGGTTTGTTTCCGCTTAGTAAGTATTCACGAATAAGTGGTAATGTTTCACGCTTGTAAAAATATGTTGCATACGCGGCCAAGCGAGAGGCTGGATGCTCTGGTTTCTCAACCATCTCTGTAACATATCCATCAGCATCAACTGATACTATTGCAAAACGTCTGGGGTCTTCCTGCGGGGGCAGATTCTGTATGAGAATCATATCGCAAGCCCTCTGTTTGAAGGCTTCCCAGGCATCAACAAGCTTGTAGGTGAATAAATTATCACCGGCAATTATCAAGACGTCATCATCGATATTCAGCTCATCAAGACAAAAGCTGATATCACCTATAGCGCCCAGTTTATCCTCATCCGAGGTTGTCATATCATCGATTACTAAAATCTGTTTGTCTACGGGCTGCAGATGATTCCTGCCATCAGCCCAAGCCTGCATTTGAGACACAAAACGATGGTTGCTGACAACAATGATCTGATCCAGCTCAGGTATCGTATTCATCTCATCAACGATATAGTCCAGTATAGGCCTGCCGCCAACCGGCAGCAGAGCCTTTGGTTTGTCCTTCGTAAGCGGATATAGTCTGGTAGCATAACCAGCCGCAAGTAAAATACCTTTCATTACAAATCCTCCCCGCAAATTCTGATAATATGCTGATCCTTTAATTTTTATTGTGTCTCGTTTGTTTAAAATAATGATACATAGTGCATTGTATCATGCCGTTGTAGAGCTTGCGTCGTTTATCCGCTCTGCCTCCGGCGATATCCTCGAACCCTGAATCCGGCGTGATAACAGATAAACGGATACCTGCTCTGGCATTGCCGGCAGAATCAATAGTCCAGGAAGCCAGGCCTCTGTACAGCTGCTGTGCAGCTGACGCGTCAAGCAGCCTTTCGCCATAAGGCGGATTGCAGATAACAAGGTGCCAGGGTGTTCCGGTCCATTCAGTCAAACTATCAGGCTTGATCTGCATAATATCCTGCTTGCGGAAATCGATCCAGCGACCGACTCCGGCTTTTGCCGCGTTGGTTTGGGCTACCCTGATAGCACCTTCATCAATATCAGAGCCGAAAATTTTAATTTTTGCTGGTGGGCTGGTTATTACCGCGGCCTCCGCGTCTGCTCTGACCTGGTCAAATATTTTCGCACCTACAAACGGCCATTCCTCGCCCGAGAAACGCCGGCGTAAGCCTGGAGCAGTTTTAGAAGCGATTAGCGCTGCCTCTATGGGTATCGTGCCTGAGCCGCAAAACGGATCGTATACCGCCTCGTTTTCACCCGCCAGTCCGAATCTCGAAAGATACAGCATTGCCGCAGCCAATGTCTCTCTGATAGGAGCCTCGTGTCGTAAAGGTCGATAACCCCTCTTATGCAGTCCGTCACCCGATGTATCTGCCATGATCGTTACCCGGTCAGAAATAATGCTGAATTGAAGCTTGAGCAGACCAAGCGACTGGCTCTCAGGCAGTTCAGCTCCTGATGCCAAATTATAGAGACGCGATAATCTCAGTACGATTGCTTTTTTGATCGTCCGCTGACAAGCAGGGATGCCAAACAGTACCGACTTGCGCGAATAACCATTCACGTGAAAGGCAGAGCCTTTTTCAATCCAGTTTTCCCAAGGAAGCTCCTGCGCACGTTCGAACAAGGTATCGAAATCACGAGCCTCATAAGAGCCAAGCTCGACCAATATTCGCTCTGCTGTTCTCAGCCAGATATTGAGGCGGGCCACAGCAAGTCTCATTTCTTCATGGCCCGTAACAGTCAACATGACCTGGCCATCACTCACCTTGATATGTGAGCGGTCATAGCCGAGCTCCTGAAGTTCTGAAGCAGTGACCGACTCGATGCCGAACAGGGTCGTTGCGATTATGTTAAAATCCATTTTCTTATCCTTTTCTCTCATTTTTGGCTTCTGCGAATATCATATTTGTTCCTAGGTCAGACTCTGAGAAAACCTCTTGCTATCAGCCAGGTGGCAGGCGAGATCAACCATGCACCAATTATGTCACTTATCCAGTGCACATCAAGAAACAACCTGCCATATGCTGTCAGAAAAGCAACAAAAAACAAGTAACAGGCAATCGCGATTATAGCGGCTGCTGGTAAATAGGGCGCCAGCATAGTCGGCACCAGCAAGGCAAATGTCATACTGGCCGCACTGTGTCCGCTTGGATATGAACCTGATCTCATTTTCACATGGGCGATGTCCTGAGGCGGTCTGGTCGCGGCAGCCAGCTGCTTAGTCGCGGTAACAGCCGTAGTCTGTATAAACATCGCAGATGTCAAAACCATAGCACGTCGCCAGTCATCCCATAAGAAGCCCATTAGAAGTGATAATAATATCAGCTGCAAAGACAAAGAAAGCACATCATTGTATCTGTGAGTAATGACCATCAGCGGCCGCAGGTGAAGCGGTCTGCTCATAAGAATGAATTGTCTGATGAAAATATTGGGTCGGAGCAAAAAGGGGTTAAGCACTGCCAGCAGCAGATATGCAAACAGCAAAACTGCAAAAACAACCCACTCTCGAAAATACATCTGTGAAACAACCTCCAGGCAACGGCCACTTTATCTCCAATCAGTATAACATGTACCTAAGCCGTGGCACATATCGACACAACTCAAATGATCTATGTTTTACGAAACTCAGGCATTCTGCCTATCAAAGGCATCGCTGCGACTGCTGTTAGTGTCCCGCTTACCGTACCGGCCAACAATAACAGCGGCAAATACGTCCAGATAAGCAGCGGCTCTGAAAGCAAAAACACTGCCACTGCCATTTGACCAATATTATGTGCCGCGGCACCAGCTACACTTATACCTATAAGCGAGAAAAATCTGCCATGCCATACGACCAACGGCCACATCAGCAAGAACGCCGCGATACCACCGGCCAGAGAGAACATCAACGAAACCGGCCCTGTGATCGTGCCGACAATCAGGCAGCGCAAAATTAATATGATGAAGGCATCAACAGGCCGGAGCCTCAGCAGCGCAAACAATGTTACTATATTTGCAAGTCCAAGCTTGACCCCGGGGATAGCTATCACAGCGCCCAGAGGAATCCAGCGCTCAACTATCGACAAAACGAGCGCCAGGGCTAGTAATACGGCATCATATGCCAGTCTTCTTGTACTTTCACGAACGCTCATTGTATCACCACATCCGGATCATCATTATAGGTCGCACCGGAAACCCCATCCGGCAGGGTAGGTGTACCCTCCATGCGAAGAAGAACGTGGCCGGGAACGCAAGCCGAGATCTGACCATCTGCACGCAGCCAGCCAGTCCTGACACAAACCTGATCCGGACAATCCGCCTCTTCTATTCGGACGGAACCTCCATCGTAAACAACAGTATAATGAAGCTCATGCGCCTCGAAGCTATATTTCCCACCTGCAAACAGATCATTCTCATTTATTGTGTGAAATATCTCACCATCAACAATAATCAGAGCCTGAAGCGGTCCCTCTTCTGATCCGCCTCCGGTCAAGAGTGAAGGTGCAGCAATAAGCATCAACAAGCTTACTGTAATCACAACAGCATATATCAATATGTCGCCCATTTTCAGCTGTCTGTACCAGCGTTCACTATTCGCTTTTACCAAGTGCGTCCTCCATATTACCAATATATAGCATCTAATTATCCAAGTAGTATTATACATGCAGTTGTTCGTTTTTTATATTAGCGATCACATTCGTAACCAATCACTGTATTGTATTCACAAACGAAACAAATTTATCTAGTTTTATTTGTAAAATTCGTCATACCAATATTGTCACACCAAGTCATGTCATGATACAATTCAGTTACAGAAAGAAGATTGTTAACTCATCAACTGATATGATTTCAAGCTTGCAGGGAGGTGCGGTATAATGAGCAGCGGTATAGGATTCGTCATAAGATTCGAGGGCAATCAGGCGGTGATTCGCAAAAACGACTATAGCATCGTCACGATACCCAGGGATAGGCTACCCGAGAATCTCAAAGAGGGAGACTTCGTTGTTGAGATGCTGCAAACTCACGAATACAAGGTTGATTACGCCCTCACCGAACTCAGGCATATAGAACTAAGAAGAATGACAGATTGTTTCGTCGACTGATAGCAGGATGTCCAGCGATAATAATCTGGCAAAAGGCTCCGACCAACAATCGGGGCCTTTGTTGACAGCCGGGGGCGTTTGCCATAAAATAACTTGTCAGACGGTCCCGTAGCTCAGCAGGATAGAGCGTCGGTTTCCTAAACCGCAGGCCGGAGGTTCGAATCCTCTCGGGATCACCAGCCAAAAACACCGTGCACTTTCGCGAAAAGTGCACGGTGTTTTATTATTTCATACCCGGATAATATCACAAGCACCGCCAGTTATGCATCGCGGTGATTCCTCTGTAACAATAAAGGTTTCCTCAACGCCTGTCATACCGATCCCTGCTATACCGCGTTTAGGCTCCACAGCGAGCACCATATTTGCGGCCAGAGGCTCAGTGAAGCCATTGGCCAGTACCGGCGGCTCATCTATCTGCAAGCCGACACCATGACCAAGGAATTTTACCTGCCCTGCACCCATGCCCATAAAGTTTTCAGACAATTGAGACGGCAAATCTGCCATTATATCCGCATAGATTTCAGCCGGCACCTCGCCAGGCCTGAGTCTGGCAGCTACCTTGTCAAGTATATTAATGCAAGCCGTATGTACTGATACAACCTCATCAGAAGGCGAAGAACCAAAACTATAAACCTGTGTTTTATCACTATGATAGCCATCGATGCCAAACCCGATGTCAAGAAAAACCAGATCTCCTCGTTTGAGCAGACGGTCTCTGCTGCCAACCGCCGGCACGGCAGGGCTCATACCAAGCATTCCGCCAGGTCCATCAAAACAGGTCGGATATAGAGCGTTCTCACCGAATCCAAGCTGTCCGGCCACCATATCAAGCTGAAACATGCTGAATCTTGATACACCGTGATGACCGCCCCTGATCATGGCCGCATAAACATCCGCCATCAGCTCAGCCTCAGACATACCCTCACGCATCAGCGTAGGCACTATTTCTCTAAGAAGCCTGTTCTGCGCTTCCCCAGCCGCACTGATCAAGGCAAGCTCATCAAAATCCTTGATCATCCGCAGCTTCATAATATAGCTCTCGACAGAATCAATTTTACCCAAGCTGAACACCCTCTGGAGACGCTGGAGCATCGCAAGAGGCATGATCGAAGCCTCAAGCAAAACATTCCCAAGATCAGGCGGCAAGTACTTAAGAAGATCACGATAGCTATTCATCGGTTGAATGTTGCACAAGCCGGATTCTGCAGCAGCTCTCTCATAGCTGCGCCTGACAAAATAGCCATATGTGCCGTTTGCTCTTATTACCAACAGCGCGTCCTGCATCGTACCTGTGAAATAGAACTGATTTATCTTATCTACAATCAAAATCGTATCGAAGCTTCTGCCAGAATCTGCAATCACTTTCAGAAGCCGCTGCATTCTGGCTGCCGCAACCTCCTGATCAATTAATCCATGCATATTTAATCCTCTTTTCAAATAATCAGCCAGCCAGCAGCTGCATCATAACCATATAAATAACAGTACCAACACCAATACTCAGGAGCGCGTTGCGTTTCCATGTATGTATAAGAGCTATTACCAGTATGGCCGCCGCTTCAGGCAATCCGTGCGTCCGGGCCATTACATTTACATCCTTCAAACAATAAACGACCAGCATGCCGATTACAGGATAAGGTAAAACCCTTCCAAGATAACGCACAAAACCAGGAGTTCTGCTGGCATCTGGAAATAACAAGAAGGGTATGAACCTGGTCAAAGCCGTCACCAGAGCCATGATCGAGAAGAACATAATATTTTGCATAAGACTCATATCAGCTCACTCCTCTCCCGGTCAAGCAGCTTCCTTCCCGCCGCTACTGCGATCAAAATCATAAACAACGCAGGAATAATAAAATGGCCTGGTCCGAAGATCAGAAGAGCGACAATTGATGCAACCACACCAATCAACGCCGGCAGCCTGCTGGCCGTCATGCGCCATTGATCTATGAAAATAACTGTAAACAAAGCAGTTAATACAAATTCAAGACCATGTGTATTGATCTGCAGAGCACTGCCAAGCAAATTGCCAGCGACCGAGCCGCAGATCCAGTAGAGATGGTCAAGCAGCGTAACAGCCAGAAGGAAGTCGCGTTTTAAAACACCCTCAGGCACCTCATTGGCACTAAGAACCGAAAATGTCTCATCTGTAAGACCGAAAATCAGATAGGCTCTGGCCTTACCCATACCTTCGAATTTACCCAGCATCGAGATGCCATAAAATATATGTCTGGCATTAACCATCAGCGTCATGACAGCGACATCAAACGGGCCGGCACCAGCAGCCAGCAAACTGACAGCCACAAATTGCATCGATCCCGCATAGGTCGTCAAGCTTGCCACAAAGGTCCAAAACCAGTCGTAGCCGATACTATCCATCAGCATGCCAAAGGCCGCGCCAAGAACGAGATATCCTGTCATGACGGGAGCAGTTAATGGCAGCGTCTTCTTAACAGCTGTCATGAAACCTTTAT
>CAZSLR010000037.1:249-13077 GCA_964607635.1 uncultured Oscillospiraceae bacterium | reverse complement strand
TATTAAGCAGGTGAAGAGCCGGTTCACAAGCCTGTGGCTGAACCGAGCAGATAAGGAGGGTATATGCTGAAGGAATTCAAAAAATTTATTTTGCGGGGGAATGTTATTGATCTTGCTGTTGCTGTCGTAATCGGTGCTGCTTTTGGCGCCATAGTTAATAGTATTGTCAATGACATCATCATGCCGGTAATCGGTTACATCACTGCTGGCATCAGCTTCTCAGATCTCAAGGTCGTTTTGGAGCCTGCTGTTATGGAGGCAGGTGAAGTAGTTAAGCCAGAGGTAGCTATCGGATATGGTAATTTAATTCAAACAATTATTCAATTTTTGATCATCGGCTTCACGATCTTCCTGGTTGTTAAGAGTATATCGACAATGAGAACCAGATTTGAGAAGAAAAAGGATGAGGAGCCGGCAGCCCCTGCTGAAAAAGCGGCTGATATAATTCTTCTTGAAGAAATCAGAGATCTTCTTAAGAAATAGCATCTCATAAATCTGTACCATAAGCATCATGACTGTCTCCGCTGTCTGGCAGGGACAGTCTTTTATAATCATAAAAATTGCTATTTTTATACCAAAAGAACGAGAGAAGGTCTCGTGATATTGAAGTAGCAGATGAAAAGTGTTACTTTGAAATACAGAATATTATCGAATTGGAGGCTGGAGCTTTGAAGACACAATGTCTATCTGTTCTTGTTGAGAATAGAGCTGGTGTACTTACCAGAGTTACAAATATGTTTGCCAGACGCGGCTACAATATCGAGAGCCTGGCGGTTGGTACGACTCAGAATGAGGCTATATCCCGAATTACAGTTACAATTATCGGCGATAGAGAATTGGTCGACCAGATGACTCGCCAGCTCCATAAGCTGCCAGATGTTTTAATGGTGAGACACCTTACTCCTGAGGACCATTTCAGCAGAGAGCTGGTATTTATAAAGGTAAGAGCGAGTGCCGGCAATCGTGCTGAGGTCATGCAAATAGTAGATATTTTCAGGGGCCATATTACTGATGTTTCACCTGAGACCCTTACGGTTGAGCTGAGCGGCAGCGAGGAGAAGATAACAGCTCTTCGAAATATGCTTGAACCATACGATATACTTGAGATGGTCCGAACAGGAAGTATAGCCATTGAACGTGGCATGAATACAATGAATGTAGAGCTGATATAAACAGCAGGAGGAGAAATCATGAAAAAGATTTACAAGGAAAATGAATGCAGAACCAATGCCCTGGATGGTAAGACTGTTGCGATCATTGGATATGGCAGCCAGGGTCATGCCCATGCACTGAATCTTCATGAGAGCGGCTTCAAGGTTATAGTTGGTCTTTATGAGGGTAGCAAATCCTGGGCCAAGGCTGAGGCAGCCGGCTTGGAGGTTGCTGATGCGGCAGAAGCCAGTTCAAGAGCTGACGTTATCATGATTCTGATAAATGATGAGAAGCAGCCTGAGCTTTATGAGAAGAGCATTAAGCCAAATCTGAAACCAGGCAAGGCTATTGCTTTTGCACACGGTTTCAATATTCATTTTGGCAGAATTATCCCACCAGCTGACATTGACGTATTCATGGTTGCTCCCAAGGGTCCAGGTCACACCGTAAGAAGCCAGTTTAAAGCAGGCAGAGGCGTTCCTGGATTGTTTGCGGTATATCAGGATGCTACAGGCAAGGCTCGGGACATTTCACTTGACTATGGTTATGGAATCGGTGCAGCCAGAGCGGGCATGTTGGAAACAACCTTCCGTGAGGAGACTGAGACAGACCTCTTTGGTGAGCAGGCTGTTTTATGTGGTGGTGTATCCGAACTTATGAAGGTAGGCTTCGAAGTTCTTGTTGAAGCCGGTTATGATCCTGAGAATGCTTATTATGAGTGTGTGCATGAAATGAAGCTGATCGTTGACATGATAGCACAAGGCGGTCTGTCACTCATGCGTTATTCTGTAAGTGATACTGCTGAATATGGCGATTACAGCGTAGGCCGTCGTATCATTACAGATGAGACGAAGAAAGAAATGAAAAAGGTTCTCAAGGAAATTCAGGAAGGTGTTTTTGCCAGAAACTGGATCGTTGAAAATCAGGCTGGCAGACCTAATTTTATGTCAAGACGCAGAATTGAGTCTGAGCATCAGGTTGAACAGGTAGGACGTGAGCTCAGAGCCATGATGAGCTGGAATAACGAAATCGAGGTCTGATAATTCCGAATTCTTTAAAAGTGCATAAGAGGCTGTATCCAAAAGGATACAGCCTCTTCTATTTCTTTCAGAGCCTTCGAGATCACTCGAATTTCTGACAATATTTTCTTATTGAGTCCGGCAGCTCTTCCAATTGAGCGCTGAGGATGATTGAGACATGTAAATCATTTCTCTCGGAGAATTCCTCCAGATCTCCTAAGAAGGTTTCTAGCTGGGCTATATCCTTACTGCCAGCTACCTTATAGATACTGTCGATGTAAACATGTGTCAGATCGTAGTCCTTGGCACTAATGCCTGCTACGAAGCTAAGGAGCTCCTGATAACCATTGACCGGGTATTCCATGATATCAACGAGGCGGATTTTGTATTTGACCAATCGATCGAGTCGATGTCCATACTGTATGCACACTACATTGTGTGCGTCGCTCAGTGCCTGTGCGTTGAGGTCGTCTACAAGACGTGCTGTTTTACCGCTTCCTTTGCTGCCTACAAGTATTCTGACCATAAGCATCACTCCCTTTGCGTTTTATCAGATCAGTGTCTGACTTTTACTCATTGTACCCTAAATGCATATTTAAAAGAAGACCTGTTGCAAGTTTTGTGGCCTAATAAATCGACAAATTAGAAACACTAAAATGCACATATTGACGAAAAATAAGAGAGTAGAATCCCGGCAAAAGGTGTATTATGCACAATGAGAAGTGCTTTGAAAGCTCAATCAGAGAAGAGTTTTCGCAGTTTGATGAGTGTAGCTCATTAGCCCGATCATGCTGCTTGGCGCTGGCTTAGCTCCTATTGCACAAAGATATACAGACTGGTATAATAGCCAAGGAATGACATTTGCTTATTGACAAAGAGTGGGGGGTTCCCCGCTCTTTGTTTGTATCATGTTCTGAAAGGGTTAATGGATGGCAGAAAGATCACAGCAGGCTCAACGTGTTTTCGAGGCGCTTGAGTCTCGAATAGCTGAGATGGGGATTGAATTAATCGATGTTGCATTTGTAAAAGAAGGCTCATCGAGGTTTTTACGTATCTTTATCGACAAAAAGGGTGGAGTCAGTCTCGATGATTGTACTGATGTCAGTCACATGGCTGATCCTATCATAGATGATGAGCTGAAGATTTCGAGCCATGACTATTTGGAAGTATCCTCGCCAGGACTGGAGCGTCCTCTTAAGAATATTAAGGATTTCGAGAGATATGAAGGTGAATGGGTTGAGATCAAATTGTATCAGGCCCAAGAAGGGCGTAAAATATTTGAGGGAGAGCTGATGCCTTCTACTAGCGATACAGTTGTGATCAAAACAGACAATGGAGAAGTGCTCAGCTTCAAAACAGCTGACGCAGCAAGAATAAAAAGAATGATAAAGTTTGATTAACAGGATAGACATTAGTCAGATACTGGAAGGAGAATGCAGGCATGAATGCTGAATTGATTGAGGCGATAAAACTTCTGGAGAAGGAGCGTGGTATCGATGCCGAGATGCTGTTCGAGGCGATCGAAGAGTCTTTGGTCTCTGCTTATAAGAGAGAGTTCGAGGCGCGGACCACTGAGAATATCAGAGCGGAAGTTGACCGTGAAACCGGAGAAATGAGAGTTTTTCTGACAAAAACTGTTGTCGAAGAGGTAGAAGACAGTAATTCTGAGATGTCTCTTGATGAGGCTAAGGCACTGTCAGAGGATTTTGAGCTTGGTGACATGATGGAATATGAGCTCAGACCTCAGGATTTCGGCAGACTAGCTGCTCAGACCGCAAAAAATGTCATCAATCAGAAGCTATGCAGTGCTGAAAGAGAACGAATCCAGAACGAGTTCAGTAATAGAATTGGTGAGCTGTCCGCAGGTGTGATTCAGCGTAAGGACAGACGTGAGGTCATAGTTGATATAGGCAGAGCTGAGGCTGTGCTTCCATATAACGAGCAGGTAAGAACTGACGGCTATAACTTCAATCAGCGCATGAAATTTTACATTCTAAAGGTGGATGAGAAGAAGGGCAGACCGATCGTTTATGTATCGAGAAGTCATCCTAATCTGGTTCGAAAGCTGTTTGAGCAGGAGGTGCCAGAGATTTCGACAGGTGTTGTTGAGATCATATCAGTAGCTCGTGAGGCCGGTTCCAGATCGAAAATCGCGGTTGCGTCAAGAGATGAGAATGTAGATAGTGTAGGCTCTTGTGTAGGTCAGCGTGGCCTGCGTGTTCAGGCAGTGATGGATGAGCTTATGGGTGAGAAAATTGATATTATTGAGTGGAGCCCTGACGTTGCAGATTTCATCAGTAATGCTCTCAGTCCTGCGAAGGTTATTCGCGTTGATATTAACGAAGAGGACAAGGCTGCCAGAGTAGTAGTTCCTGATCATCAGCTTTCGCTGGCCATTGGCAGAGAAGGTCAAAACGCAAGGCTTGCGGCCAGACTTACCGGTTGGAAGATCGACATCAAGAGTGAGGCTCAATACAGAGCAGTGCTGGAGGAAGAGCTGATGTCAAGGTTTGAACAAGCCGTCGATGAAACAGCACCAGATGATTTTGAGGATGATCAAGAGGACCTTGAGACATCAGCGTCAGAAATGGAATAAAGGGCAGGAGTGAGAGTTTGGTATGGCAAAGAAGGTACCTAACCGCATGTGTGTAACATGCAGGGAGATGAAGCCCAAAAAAGAGCTTATCAGACTATCAGCCAGCAAAGAAGGAATAGTAAGCATGGATCCTGGTGGCAAGAAGCCCGGCAGAGGAGCTTATGTATGTCGAAACCGACAGTGCATAGAAAATGCTGTCAAGGGTAAACGCCTTGATAGAGGGCTGAAACAAGCTTTGGGCAGCGAAACAATTGAGCAGTTACTAGCTGAAATGGAGGAGCTTGATCAAAATGACAGCTGATAGATCGTCGTTTTGGCGGTTACTAGGATTGGCAGCCAGAGCAGGTAAATTGATATCGGGTTCCGACGCGGTTGAAATTGGTTTGAGAAGAGATAAGGGATTTCTGCTTGTGTTGGCCGAGGATATGGCTGAGAACGGAGCAGAGAAGCTAAGAAGATTGGCTGCTGCCCACAGTATCGAAGTAATTAGTATTGGAACTCGAGAGGATATGGGACACTGGACAGGTAAGTTCGAACGAGTGGCAATACTGATAGCCGACAAGGGTTTCGCTGACAGGCTTCTGGAGCTATACAAGCTTCAGAAGGAAACAGATATTGAGGCAAATATATGAAATAGTTAAGGCAAGATTTAATTTGGAGGATTTAGGGAATATTATGGTAAAAAAAGACAATTCTGGTGAAGCTCTTAATAAGAGCACGGTAAAAGCTGAGGACAAGAAGCAGAAGAACGCTGCCGGTGCCGAAAAGCTTAAAGATGGGAAAAATGAGAAGGCTGCCGCTGAAGTGGTTCATGAGAATGAAGAAGCAGCGGGACCAACGATTACCATGCAAGGTGTATCTGGTAAAAAAATTACCGGAGTTGTTAAGGTAGTCAAGGTTAATAAGGCAGCGAAAATTGCGCCAGAAGAGCAGAAGGCTGAATCCGAAGACTCCAATAAATCTGCTGCCATGACTGAAGATAAGCCTGCAGAGCCTGTAGCTGAGAAGAAAAAGGCCGCGAAGGAGAAGGTTGCTGCACATAAAGAGCCGTCTGATAAGTCTGAAGAGATATCTGCTCCTGTTAAGTCACCTGAAAATAAGGAAACAATTAAGGAAACGACTAAGGAAGCAGTCAAGGAAGTACCTGCTAAGCCAGTATCCAAGGATGATACGGCTGCTAAGCCGGTAGTAGAAGCCAGGAAGGCTCAGGAGCAGCCGGCCAGGACTACAAAATCTGCTGAACCTGCGGCTAAGCCGCCAATGCGGCCACAGCAGGGCAGATATCTTGAGAATCAAGGCGCTGATAGCAAAGGCAGACCGCCAGTGCGTCCGCAGTCAGGAAATTATGTACGCAGCCAGCCAGGCGAGAGACTTGATCGTCCTCAGGGAGATCGTCCGTTAAACAGTTATAGCAGTGATCGCCCTCAACAGGGCCAATATGGATATAGACCGCAGGGACAAGGCGGCCAATATAATAACAATAGATCTCAGGATGGCGGCCAATATAATAACAGTAGACCACAAGGCGGAGGCCAATATGGCAACCGACCACAAGGCGGAGGCCAATATGGCAGCCGTCCGCAAGGCGGAGGTCAATATGGCAACCGTCCACAAGGCGGCCAGGGTGGTCCACAGGGCGCAAGACCTTATGGTAATCGTCCACCACAGGGCGGACCAAGACCGGGTGGATGGAACAATGCCGGTGGTGGCTTCGGTGGTGGTTTCAACAAGGATAAGGATGATGACGATCGTCAGAATAATGGCGCCCGTTCACAGAGCCGCAAGCCTAAGAAGACCGGAGCAGCGGTGCCTAATGAGTTAAGGGATGTTTTGCCACAAGCCAAGGCGACAAATTTCGCCGCCAGAGATGCTTTTGACAAGAATAACAAGCGTGATGACAAGCGTGAGCCTAAGAAGACTTTTGCCAATCCTGCTGCTGTAACAAAGGATAAGCATCATACTCTCAAGAAGCAGGCAGTGGCTCTCTCTGGTCAGGGTGTTGATGCTTTGAATGATGAGACGATCCTTGAGACGATCTATGTTGATCCAATCAAGGGCAGAGGTCGTGGCAGAGGCAATCGCCGCAGCCAGCAGCGCTCTTCGTCTCCAGCAGTCAAGGCTGTTCTTACCCACGTAAAGATACCAGACAGCTTGACAGTAAAAGAGTTTTCAGAAGCTATTAAGAAAACCTCCGCTGAGGTTATTAAGCGACTGATGAAGATGGGTGTTATGGCTACTCTTAATCAGGAAGTTGATTTCGATACAGCTGAAATAATCGCCGCTGAATTTGGGATTACCTGTGAAAAGCTGATCGAAGTCACAGAAGAGGATATACTTTTTGATGATACAGATGATGACGAGAAGGATCTCAAGCCTAGACCGCCTGTAGTTGTTGTCATGGGTCATGTTGACCATGGTAAAACTTCTATACTTGATCATATCCGTTCTGCGTCTGTCGCAAGCGGTGAGGCCGGCGGTATAACTCAGCATATCGGTGCGTATACAGTCAGAGTAACCGGTGGAAGACAGATAACTTTCCTCGATACCCCTGGACATGAGGCATTCACGACTATGCGTGCGCGTGGCGCTCAGGTAACAGATATCGCTATTCTTGTTGTAGCGGCTGATGACGGTGTCATGCCTCAGACGATAGAGGCTATCAATCATGCACGTGCGGCTAAAACTGAAATCATCGTTGCTATCAATAAGATCGACAAAGAAGGCGCTAATATCGATAGAGTTAAGCAGGAGCTTTCAAAATATGAACTGATTCCTGAGGAGTGGGGCGGCCAGACTGTAATGGTACCTGTTTCTGCACTCAGCGGGAAAAATATGGATGAGCTGCTTGAAATGGTTCTGCTCACTGCCGATGTTATGGAGTTAAAAGCAAATCCTGACAAACAGGCAAAAGGTACTGTTATTGAGGCTAAGCTTGACAAGAATCGTGGTCCTGTAGCGACTGTACTGGTTCAACGTGGAACCTTGCGTACAGGTGATACTATTGTATCAGGCTCAATTATTGGTCATGTCAGAGCAATGACTGATGACAAGGGCAATCAGGTCAAGAAGGCTGGACCTTCTGTGCCTGTTGAGATCTTAGGTATGCCTGAGGTTCCCGAGGCTGGTGACATTTTCTACGCTGTTACAGATGAGAAGGTTGCCCGCAGTCTGGCTGATAGACGCAAGTCGCAGCAGCGTGAATCTCAGCTCAAGGCAAGCTCGCGTATGTCACTTGATACGTTGTTCTCACAGATGGCGGCCGGTGAAGTTAAGGATCTCAACATAATCATCAAGGCCGATGTTCAGGGCAGTGTTGAGGCTGTCAGACAGTCTCTTGAAAAGCTAAATGACAGCGAGGATAAGGAAGTACGTGTGCGTGTTGTACACGGTGCTGTAGGTGCGATCACCGAATACGATATCCGTTTGGCTGAAGTATCGAACGCGATCGTTATTGGCTTCAATGTCAGACCAGCCGCAAATGTCGCTGATCTGGCAAAAGAAGTGGGCGTTGACCTGCGTATGTACAGAGTAATATATAACGCGATCGAAGATATTCAGGCTGCCATGAAGGGTATGCTCGCACCTCAATTTGAAGAGCATGTACTCGGTCATGCTACGGTTAGACAGACCTTCAAGGTCAGTGGAGTTGGAACAATTGCCGGCTGCTATGTAACGGATGGTAAGATCCTGCGTTCAAGTGATGTTCGCATTGTCCGTGACGGTATCGTCATACATGAGGGCAAGCTTTCTTCGCTCAAGCGCTTCAAGGACGACGCCCGTGAAGTTGCGACCGGTTACGAATGTGGTATAGGTATCGAGAGATTCAATGACTTGAAGGATAACGATGTCATAGAGGCTTTCGAAATGAGAGAAATTGATAGGAGCTGATCCTCATGCAAAGATCAGATAGAGTAGGTGATGAGATCAGAAAAGCTGTGGCTGATCTGATCCAGAACGAAATCAAAGACCCTAGAATGCCTTCTATGGTGTCAGTTCTGGAGGTCAGAGCATCAAGAGATCTGTCTCACGCTCATATTTATGTTAGTGTTTTGGGAACAGACGAGGACAAGAAGAATTGCGAGGCTGCTCTTAGGAGCGCCTCCGGCTTCATGCGACGCGAGATTTCATCGAGAATCAGGCTGAGAGTGGCACCTGAGCTGCATTTCATTATAGATGACTCCATTGAGCGCGGTATTAGAATGACCAAGCTGATCGATGATACTGTTGGAGGTTCTGACAAGCATGATTGATGTCCGACTCAGTATCATGAGAAGATTGCTTGAGGCTGGAGATAATAACGAAGGCGTGATATTGTATCCGCATATTGGTGCTGATGGTGATGCACTAGGTTCTTCGCTTGCATTGTATCTTGTCTTAAAAAAGCTAGATCTGAATGTCTGGCTGTTGCTTGATGAACCGGTATCTCCTAAGCTGAGATTCATGCCAGAGTGGCAGTCTGCGATCGTTTTTGTTGATGAAGCCGCAAATGAATGGCAAAGCAGACAAAGATTAGCATTAGCTATTGATTGTGCTGATTCTGACAGGACCGGCAGGAGACGTGTTGTTTTTGATGAGGCTGAATGCCAAATGGCACTCGATCATCATGTTTCGAGCGGTGAATCTAAGAATCTGAGACTTATCGACGCTCAGGCCGCTGCGACAGCTGAGATAATTGCCGATTTAATATCAGATTTGGAAGGACATCTTCAGGTCAAGCTGATGGATCGTGATATCGCTTCACTTCTTATGACGGCGCTTATTTCTGATACAGGGAGATTTGTTTACTCGAATACAACTGCCAGAAGCTTCAAGACAGCTGCCTGGCTCATGGAATACGAGCCGGATCTTCGTCTTATAACATATCAGCTATTCGACTTAAGCTCACAGGTCAGGCTAAGACTTATGGGTCGACTTTTTACTGATGCTGAGTTTTGTCTG
This sequence comes from uncultured Oscillospiraceae bacterium, assembly GCA_964607635.1. Taxonomy (GTDB): domain Bacteria; phylum Bacillota; class Clostridia; order Saccharofermentanales; family UBA5734; genus JAAYFZ01. Next base: position 3,372 of record CAZSLR010000037.1, on the reverse strand, counting down.
GATGGCCGGCTGGCTATCGCGGTTGTCGACCAGAAGCTGCTAGATGAGTATAGCGCTACCGAGCATGATATTGAGGGCATCGTTTCACAACTGAGAAATGTATCGGGAGTTGAGGTTTCTTTTGTCCTGAGGCAATTAAAAGATGGCTCAGTCAAGGTAAATATTCGCAGCAGTGATGGGTTTAATGCTTCAGAATTCGCAAGAGGCTACGGTGGCGGTGGTCATCCAAAGGCCGCAGGAATGACACTTAAGAATTCTGAGCTGCATCAGGTCGCGGATATGCTGAAACAAGACGCCGGCAGGTATCTTCAATGAGCAGCCGAGATACGGCAAGAGGCATAATTTTGGTAAATAAACCCCGGGGGATGACTTCTTTTGGGGTTGTTTCTCGTTTGCGCAAGCTTACCGGCATCAGAAGAATCGGACACTGTGGTACATTGGATCCTTTTGCTGACGGTCTTCTGCCAGTATGTATCGGCAAGGCAACATCCGCTATTCAATTTATGGATGGTTACGACAAAACATATCTTGTGAAAATTTCGTTCGGTCGTGCGACAGATACTATGGATGTTGAGGGAAGCACAATTGACAAGCATGATTTTTCAAGTGATGAGCTTGCGAAAATGGCAGAGGCAGATTATCCGCTGCTTAGACAAGCCGTCGCAGATCTGATCGGTCCTCAGAAGCAGACGCCGCCAATGTACAGTGCTGTTAAGCTGGAGGGCAAGCCTCTATATAGTTATGCCAGAGAAGGCAAAACAGTCGAACGCAAGAGCAGGCAGATCACGATACATGACGCACAGTTGATTGAAATAGCTTCGAGTATCGATGATCTTAGTCTCAGTGCCAGGCTGCGCATCAGCTGTTCCAAGGGTACATATATTAGAGTCATCGCTGATGAGCTTGGCCGTAGACTTGGTTTGTATGCCTTCGCGGAGGAGCTGACCAGAGAAAAATGTGGACCTTATCATATTAAGCAGGCTCAGGATCTGGAGGAAATGTTTTCCTGGTCAAGAGAGCTTGAGGATCAGTCTTCTTTTGTTGAGCTTATCAGGCAGCAAGGTATACTTCTGCCGATGGACTCGGCTTTTGCCGGTATGCCAGGTCTTATTTTACAGCGGGATGAGGCTGACCGGCTTATCAAGGGACAGCCGATATTTGTTGACGAGCTTGTACATGAGGAAGAATTTAATTATGGCAACGATATTATAGTTTTGTACTATGCTGGTGAGCTGATTGCTGCTGCAAGGATCATCGCGGATGAGTATAATAGAAAGCAACTGAAAACAGAAAGGGTGTTTGTTGATCTTGAAGCTTTTCGATCGATCTGACGTTAAACTGCCATCGAAGCGCCGAGGTGTAGCGCTGGGTTTTTTTGATGGAGTGCATAGAGGGCATTCTGATTTAATTAGGACTTTGATCCTGAATTGCAGTCGCCTTGAGCTTGAGCCGGCTGTTTTCACATTTGATGAGCATCCGGCAACTGTTGCTCATAAGCTCAAGCGTTTTGGCGGCTACATCAATACCTTCGCTGAGCGTTTGCAGCTGTTCGAAGAGTTAGGGGTAGGCGAAGTTCACCATTATCATTTTGATGAAGAATTCAGTCGTCTCGCACCAGTTGAGTTTCTTGATGAGATCCTTTTTGATAAGCTCGATGCCGGCTTGATTGTAGTTGGTGCTGATTATCGTTTCGGGTACAAGGGCGAGGGCAATATTGAAACACTGAAAGAGTGGTGTACGCTTAATCAGGTGGAATTGACCGTAGTTCCTGATGTTGAGCTTTTTGGACAACGAGTTTCCAGTACTAGGATCCGACAGCATATCGAACAGGGCGATATCGCCATGGCATCGAGCTGTCTTGGACGCCATTTTTCGCTTAGAGGTCAGGTGGTTACCGGCCGTAAGCTGGGACGCCGGCTTGGTTTTCCAACCGCTAATTTTACTGTGGCCGAGGGGCAGATCAAGCCTTCTTATGGAGTATATGTAACCAGAACAAGGGTTGGACAAAGAACCTGGTGGTCTATTACAAGCTTTGGACTTAGACCAACAGTCAGTGATGGCGACATTATACCGATGGTTGAGACCTATATATATGATACCAAGATGGACCTTTATGGTCAGGAAATTGAGGTCATCTTCCTTGAGAAAATGAGAGACGAACTGAAGTTCGATTCTCTGCTTCAGCTGAGTACAAAAATCAAGGATGATCTAAGCCAGGCTTATGAATGGCATAAGAGCTCCGAAGATAGTTATATTGCGAACTATGTAAATGATATACCTGTGTGGCTGCTGCAATCTGACAGATTCGCGCAAGGAAGCATGCAGCTTGTATTCCAGCAGCGATTAGAAAAGAGAAGTGCTTCAGCCTATGCTTTGCTGTTTCAAGTGCTGACCTCCGGCTGCCGTAAATTTCCCGGCAGAGTTGAGCTTTCTACTGAGCTGGATCGCTTATATGGCAGCTCGATCGACAACAATGTTCAGAGTCATGGTGATGTGCAGCTCCTATATCTTACAGTTGACGGATTGATGAACTGGACTGACGGCAGCCAGCCTTTTGCCGAGGCTGTAAGACTTATGTTTGATATTCTGTTTGATCCACTGCTCGATGAGAATGGCAATTTTGCTGAATCAATATTTGAGTCTGAGCGTCAGAGCATGATCACCGAGCTTAAAGCGCGCGAGAATGATAAAGCAAGATATGCCTATGATCGCAGCGTTGATCTGCTATGTGGTGATCAGCCTCATGGGATCAAAGCGGGCGGCAGCATCGAGGAGCTTAGTTCGCTGACATTGTCGGATTTGAAGGACGCTTACAGCAGGCTTTTGAATGAGCTGCCTGTTATGGTCTGCATCGGCGGCAGAATTGATAGCGGACTGCTGGAGGATATTTATTTGAGCTTGAGCAGATTTCCGACGACATATAGTCGGGGAAAATTCGGCAGCATCAAGCCAACAGCTATGATAGTACCAGAGTCGGAAATTAAGCTGGATGAGCACCGCAGGCTGGAGCAGGCACGTGTAAACCTGATTCTGACTGGGCTTCCGCCTTATTTCAGCCATAGAAGTATAGTATCATCAAGGCTGAACAGCATGTTGGGCGGAGATGTACATTCATTGCTCTTC
>CAZSLR010000037.1:0-239 GCA_964607635.1 uncultured Oscillospiraceae bacterium | reverse complement strand
ATTCAGTTTATTCCTCAGCATCAAGATTTTTAGCAGCTGTTTTTATTATAGCTGGAATAGAACCGACAAAAACTGAAGCGGCTATCGAGGCGATGAATAAGCAGATAGTAGATTTGGCTTCGGGTAATTTTGATGACAGACTGATGGAAACCTCGCGTCGCATGCTGGCATCTTCGATAGAAGCAAGCCAGGATGATCTGGGTCATATGGTTTCAGCTGTTGTCAGTGCTGTCGTACTT
>CAZSLR010000036.1:9227-13180 GCA_964607635.1 uncultured Oscillospiraceae bacterium | reverse complement strand
TATTACTAGTAGCAGGACAATTGCCGCAGCAACGATCGCGATCCTGCCTCTGTAGTTAGATCCATGATCACGTGCTTCTTTTATAACAATATCATCACGCTCACTGTAAGAAGACCTGTCCCGCGGTCGATCCGCCAGAATCCGGTCTTGTCTTACTGTTGTTTTGCGCTGTGCCTCAGGGCGGCGCTGCGGATGATTCTTTTTCATAGATAATCCTCTTATAAACCATATAGAGCAAGTTCACAAATTACTGTCGCTGAAAAATCTGCTTCTATTTTATGTCAACTTATCTATTATCTCTTTTAACTCCAGATTACTGAACTTATAATTACGATCACAGAAATGACACTCCAAGGATATCCCTGTCGGGTCCGCTGCCAGATGGTTTAGATCCTCCAGTCCAAGTGTCATAAGATTTCTCTCCATTCTTTCACGACTGCACGGGCAGCTGTAAGAGCATCTGGTTGTTTGATGATACTGAATATCCGGGTCTCCGAACAACAGGTCAAGAATCTGATGTGGATCGAAGCCTTCCTCCATCAGATAACTGATTTCTGGAAAACCGCCGATTCGTTGCTCCAGCCAGTCTATCAGATCATCCGGGGCATCCGGCATCAGTTGAATGATCATCCCACCGGCATGCATGACACCCGTCTTATCCATACTTACACCAAGACTGACAGCAGAAGGCGTCTGCTCTGAAGCTGCCAGATAATAAGTCAGATCTTCAGCGATCTCGCCGGATATCAGCTCAACCTGCCCTGTGTATGGCTCCTTAAGACCCATATCCTTGATGATCGTCAGCGTACCCTGTCCAACAGCCTCTCCAACATTAAGCTTGCCTGGCTTATGATAGGACGTCGGCGCCGCCGGATTATGACAGTAGCCACGAACACCCGCCTGCGCATTACCAACAACTGTCATGCCGCCAATCGGCCCATCACCACGAACAATAGCTGTAATCGTATCGTTATCATTCTTCAGATCCTGGGTCATCATGAGTACACCGCTCATCAGCCTCCCGAGCGCCGCTGCCGCGATCGGTGAAAGCTTGTGAATACTGACAGCCTCACGACACAATTCAGTAGTTCTGCAGGCAAAAGCCCGGATCCTGCCGCCTTTTGCCGTTGCCCTAACTATATAATCTCCTTCCGTCACTTGCGCGCCTGGATTTAAATTGTTTGTCTCATCAATGTTCATCTGCTCAATTATCCTTTTCAATATATGTCTTCTTGGCAAACGGTTGTACGAAGACCAAGAAAATCCTCTCATCATTCCTATTGGGCTTGCGATCAGCAAGCTCGCCATAGCGAGCGACCAGCTTAAGTCCCTCATCTACTGCGATATCTCGCAACTGCCGCCAATCATAGTATCTCTCTCTGACGACATCATCATAGCGTTCATAGAGGCCATTGTCTGTTTCAGCGAATACGGTTATCTCAGAAATACTTATTCCTCTGCCACTCTGCCAATGGTTTTGCCATAACATGGTAAAAGCCGGCTCATCCGCTGTTTTCGCCACATCCTGATAAAAAACATTATTACCAAGAGTGTGTCCGAAATGCTTATCAGTGCCGATATCTAAAATAAGCAGACTGCCCTGATTCAAATAATTAGCGCATAGACTGAACAGCTTCCTGATCTGATCCTTTCTGGTTATATGATTGATAGTATCAAGCAGGCAGACCGCTAGATCAACTGTTCCAAACAGCTCGAAATCACAAATATCCTGTTGCAGGAAAAGCGCTCCGCTTCCTATTGCCTCCGCTTCATCACGCGCCGCCATCAGCATCATTTCCGAGCGGTCTATTCCAATGACATCATAGCCTCTCTTTTCCATGGCGAAGGCATTCCTACCTGTTCCACAGCCCAGATCCAACAAGAGCGGTTTGCCATCATTCCCATCACCCGGACGATTTACTATGCCATGTCTCTGATCGATCATTGCAAGGAAATCTGCCCATGCCTCATGATCGACAGATGACTGCAAACGGTCATACCAGGCCGCGATCTGATCGTATTGCTCCATCACATTACCTCAGTCCAGCTGTAGCTGTCCGATGGCTGCCGACAGCTGTGTATCTTCCTCGAGAGTAAGCTGAGCTACTGACTTAACTCTTGCCTCATCAGGAAGCTCTATATCAATATCAGGCGTAAGTCCTTTGCCTTCAATGCTCTCTCCATCCGGCAGATAGTAAAGAAAATTAGTAACTGTCAAAGCAGATCCATCACTCAAAGGGAAGGTAATAGTACCGGAGCCCTTACCGAAGCTCTGTTTGCCAACTAATACAGCCTTATCATGGTCCTGCAGGCAACCGGAAAAAAGCTCCGAAGCGCTGGCAGAAAACTGATTGATCAGTACAGCGAACTCCATGTCTTCTGGCACACCCATTTTTGCGTCTGATTCCCAGGACCGTTCAAAAACCTGACCGCTCGAACGACCCTCCAGAGTAGCTAATGTCAATTCTGGCAGCAGATAGTCAAGCATATCAACTACTTCGTCAGCTAGACCGCCGCCATTATTCCTTAGATCAAATACAATTGATTCAGCACCCTCCTGCTGCAGCTTATCTACAGCAGATATGAAATTCTGCGCTACACCATGAGAAAACTCGCTGATACTTATATAACCGATCTTTTCATCAAGCATACGATAGCGAACACTAGCGTTCTCAATTTTTCTGCGCGTAGGTGAGAAGCTTAGGTTACTGCGTTCAGATGGCCTATAAATTTCGATCTCCACCTTGCTGTCGGCCGGACCTCTGACCATAGCAGCAAGAGTTGACACGTCCGGCAGGCTTGTAACATCCTCGCCGTTAACACTTACGAAAACATCACCGATCTGCAGCCCTGCTTCTATCGCCGGTCCATTCTCAACCAGCTCGGTTACCTCGATAAGACCATCGTTGCCCATGGCAACAATAGCGCCGATCCCGCTGTACTCACCGCTCATCGATTCTTCGATCAGAGCATTCTGTTCAGCAGTAAGATACATCGTGTATGGGCTTTCCATGGAAAATGCCAGACCGGCTGACATTGCCTCCAGCATTTCAGCCTCGCTTAACTCGCGATAATACTCATTGTTAATATAGTGGTATACGGTTTTCAGCTTCTCGGCAGCTCTGCGGGTTTCTTCATCATTACTCTTCAAATCTATACTGAAGCTTCCTGGCGTGCTGGTCTGCGGTCCGAAGCTGAAAAATACTGCGATCAGTATCGCGGCTGTTACAACAAAAGTAAACATGGCACTGATGAGAGCAGTAAGAACATATTTCCAGGTACTTGGTGTGCTGGCCGATCGATTGATCGCCTCGCCGCTGGTTTCATGTCGATATGGTGTTTGTTCTGTCATGTATTCTCCTTAGAGGCAGCAAAGCCTGATTGATCAACCAACATAGTTGCGAGGGTTGGTGGTGCTGCCGTTTTGCATTACTTCAAAATGAAGATGTGAGCCTGTAGATGTTCCTGTACTGCCGATAGTACCAACCAGCTCGCCGGCACCGACCGATTGACCCACTGAAACCTTAGTGTTCTTAAGATGCGCATATAGTGTCGCATAACCATCTCCGTGATCCACAACCACATAGTTACCGTAGCCGTAACCGCCCCAGTTCTGTCCCTCGACAGGATTTCTGACAATTATAACTGTTCCTGCTCTCGATGCTACTACCGGCTGACCGTAGCCGGCGCTTATATCTATGCCGCTATGGAATCTCATATAGCCATATACCGGATGCATTCTGTTGCCATAGCCTGATGTCACATTCCTGCTGGATGGCACCGGCCAGACCCAGCCCTGACTATTGGGAGAGTTCGCCGGTGGCGTCTCTACAACAGGTGCAGTCTGTGCAGTCTGTGCTGCCTCAGCTGCTCTGGTCGCTTCCGCCGCACGTGTGGCCTCAGCCGCTTTGGTCGCAGCCGCGGCCTTCTCAGCGGCCAGCTTCTGCTGAAGC
>CAZSLR010000036.1:0-9127 GCA_964607635.1 uncultured Oscillospiraceae bacterium | reverse complement strand
GCGATTATAGACATCAGCTGCAAGGTCGTGAAGAAGCCGTGAAGGCTGTTTGATTCAAGAAATACTGAAAACATTGATTTATTCTTATGGTCATACATGATCTGAAGACGCTGATTGTATTGCTGTTTCTTATCGGCGAGAACCTGCTCGGCATCCGCAAAAGCAGTGATAGCATCGTCCATTTCCTTTAGCGCTGCTGTAAGCTGTGCTGATTTCTCGGCGTATAGCGCCTTCTGTTCTTCAGAACGTTGATTCAACCATTCCAGATCGCCCGACAGCTGTGTCTTGGATTGAGAAAGCTGATCCTGCTTGCCCTCCAGCTCATCCATTTTCTTGGCGATCTCTTCCTGTTTATCGAGAGCGCTTGCCAATTCCTGGCTGGTACTTGCAGCGTTAACCGACAGAAGAGCCGAAAAGGTCATCACTATGAAGGCTATCGCCATTACAAGTGCGATTACTTTTGCCAGTTTGTTTCTTGAACTCATTGAACTCACCTCTACACTTGGATATGTCTGCGTACAGATAGAACGCTGCCAAGGCTGCCGACGCCTACACCGATAAGAACAGTTATTAACAGGATCGCTGATATCAATTTGCTCGCCGGCAGCATGCTTAGCACACTGTCCGCTTCCATACCGGGCATGAATTTATCATACAATTGAATATAGGCGACCCAAATGATCAATGAAGCTGTCAGTGCGCCCAACAGGCCTACAACAGCACCTTCAAGAATATAAGGCACCCTGATATACCAATTCGTCGCACCAACATATTTCATTATGCCAATCTCTTCCGAACGAGCCAAAACAGCGATTCTAACCATATTTGAAATGATGAAAAAGGCTATGATGCCAAGCACGGCAAAAGCCAGAAGCGTCGCGTAGTTTACCCAACGAATCGCGTTGTTTAAAAACTCCATGACCGCCTGCTCAAGAGAAACCTCTCTTACGCCTGGTAATGCGGTTACTTTTTTGCTGAATTCCTCACCACCTGCCGGATCGTCAAGTCGCACTGTATATGTATATGGAATATATTCAGCAGAAAAATCCTCGAACAGATCTTCCTTCTCCATGGCGTCTTTGAATATTTCCAGATTTTCATCGGGACTAAACAACTGATACTCAATAACATTCTCATCCTGCTCAAGTGAATAGGTTACTCTATCAATATCCTCCTGAGGCACACCAATATTCATCGTAATTTCTATCGGCGGCTTCTGTCCTGCCAGTTCTACCATGTGTCTGGCATTCAGCGATATGACTATGAACGCGCCCAGCAGGAAGAGCATCAGTGTCATAGTAGTTACTGACGCCAGAGTTACCAGCGGATGTCTAACAAGATTTCTCAGCACTTCGCGGAATGAGTGCCTATACATACTTAGCTTCATGAAATTGCCTCACCTGATGTATTGGATGACAGTGCTTCCAGGTCTTCTTTGTCAGGAATGACCGGTTCGTCTGAGTTATCTTCCTCTGAACCAGGCAGAAATATATCATGTCCCTGTTCTTTATATTTACGAAGTGCTCTGGCTAATCGTTCCTCACGGCTTGATCTTCGTGCAGGCACTGATAAATCCTCTTCGGTCAGAACCTTTTCTTCCTCTGTATCATCAGCAGCTTCCAGAATACTCTTCAGTTCGTCGACTAGTGCGAAGCTATTCCCGTGACCAGGCTGAAAATCCCCGTCAAAGACACCTTCCTCGCTGTCCGGCACCTGTTCTAGTTCAGCTTGTGCCATTGTGTCAATTTCATCCGGTTCTTGATCAGGCTCAAAATAACCAGGCTCATCATCCGTTTGCCCAGCTTCATCTGTCGACAAATAGGCAGCTTCACGTACTGGTACTGAAGCTTGCCCGAACTCATTTTCCAATTCCGCGGTTTCTAATAGCTCTGGTGCTACGATTTTGCAATTAGTGTATGCACCCTCGCAATCGTCTCTAACGAGAAGACCATCACTGATCTCGACTACACGCTTCTTCATTCTATCGACCAGCTCATGGTCATGCGTACAAATTATGACTGTGGTGCCGCCTCTGTTGATCTCCTCAAGCAGAGCCATCACAGACTCACTATTTGTCGGATCAAGATTTCCAGTCGGCTCGTCCGCAAGTATCAGCATTGGATTATTGACCATTGCCCTGGCTACAGCTACGCGCTGCTGTTCACCGCCGGACAATTCGCCCGGCTTGGCATTTGCCTTATCCTTGAGTCCTACTATACTCAAAACAATAGGAACACGCCGCTGTATTGAACGGCGTGAAGCACCAATTATCTCCATGGCAAAAGCCACATTCTCATATACTGTTTTTGTGTAAATCAGGCGGAAGTCCTGAAAAATCATGCCTATATTACGACGTAGATACGGGACCAGACTGCGTCTGATCCTGCTGATATCAAAATCATCGATGAGCACACTGCCCTCGGAAGGTTTTTCCTCGCAGGTCAGAAGCTTAATGAGAGTTGACTTGCCGGCGCCGCTGCGACCGATAATGAAGACAAACTCTCCATCCATTATTTTGAAACTGACATCCTTCAAAGCATGTGATCCCCTACCATAAACCTTGGAAACACGTCTGAATTCAATCAATTTTATCCTCCCTCTTGGAAGGAACGCTCAGGGGCTGGATCAATTATGCCACCATTTGCCGCCAGCTGCCTTAAGAGAGCCCTTCTCTTGTTTTTCTAAATACTTGCGAACCATCGATGCCAGCTTGAAGAGAACAGCATCATCAAAGCTGCGCAGATCAAGTGATGTGATCTTCTGCACCTTATCCAGTCTGTAAACCAAAGTATTGCGGTGGACAAACAATTGTCTGCTGGTTTCACTGCCGTTCAAATTATTCTCGAAGAACTTCTGGATCGTAAGAAGTGTCTCACTGTCAAGCGCCTCGTATGCGCCCTTAGGGAAAACCTCATCCAGGAACATATGACAGAGTGTCGGTGGCAGCTGATAGATCAAACGGCCAAGCCCAAGCTTGTCGTATCTCATAACATAGCTCTCATTATCAAAAATGCTGCCAACTGTAAGCGCAAGTGAAGCTTCACGGTATGATTTTGCGGTCTCCTTAAGAGTATCCGCCGGCATACCAATTCCTATATGAACCTTGGCCATTGACTCCGCATTCAAATTGTCCAGTATCTGACTGGCAATCGAATTTATCTTGTCGGGATCTTCTCTTGGATAATCCATCAATACAACGATAGTTTCTTCGTCCATAGCCAGCACATATGCTGATCTGTCGTCCGGGAACATATTATAGAGAATCTCAATGCAATCGATCTCCTCAGCCTGCTCTATTCTGATCAGAAAAGCAACACGAGGAACTGAATATGGGATCTTAAACTCACGAGCCTTCAGCGGAATGTCGCCAGGAAGCTCATTTTCAAGCAGAACATTCTTCAGGAAGGCCTCACGCTCAGCATCACTGTTTCTCTCCTTGAGAGCAGCACCTATCCAGTTGCAGATAAGCTCAAGATAGTTTCTTGATACATTATCTGTGCCATCCACGAAGCAAATGTAGCTTGTTCTTTCTGTTACAGGCAGCTTCATATAAGTTCTGCCATAAGTTATAGCTATATGCTCCTCAGACAGAAGCACCGCTCTCGCTGACGAGTCCTCGCTGCCTTCAAGACTCTCGTCTGTACAAGCAACGATAATACCGTCTACATCGAGTACACCTGCTGTCTTATCAAGAAATGTTGATACTTCGCGAATACACTTCTTAAGCTCTTCCATCATATGCACACCTTTCCACCCTCTAAGGGATACCATATCTTATCCTATATTATAGTTTTGAACACAATGTTTCAATCATCTGACAAATTGCGAACATTAACTGCTACATTATAACACTTTCTGATCAACTACTGCATAGTCTTCAAGTAGTCTGACAAGCAAACTTCTGACAATAGCAACTTGGTTCAAGTGGCTCCATTCCCAAAACATACAACAGAGCCATCCCGATCTTATAGAATCGAGATGGCCCCGTAAATAAAACTAATTAGTGGACATACAAGATCAGCTCAGGATAACAAGCTCAGTCTCTTTGTCAAACAGATGTACACGATTACCATCAACAGCAACATTAACTGTGTCGCCTACCTGTGATTTACTGACAGTAGGATCAACACGGGCTGTCATACTGAGCGCGCCGCCAACTGTGACATACAGATATGTCTCAGCACCGAGCATTTCAACAACGTCAACACTGGCCGGGAAAGTACTCTCTGGATGCTCAGCAACAAACTGCTGGTCATCAGAGATAGCCTCTGGACGGATGCCGACAACAACTTCCTTGCCGTCATAAGCCTTAACTTCTTCGATAGAATACTTCTCAGGCAGAGCAACAGTCGCGCCATGGAAAGAAAGCTTAACCACATTGTTCTCAACAGCAAGCTTCGCGTTCACGAAGTTCATAGGAGGCATGCCGATGAAGCCTGCGACAAATGTATTGACAGGGTGCAGATAAAGATTGGTAGGATTGTCGATCTGCTGGATGAAGCCATCCTTCATAACAACAATTCTGGTACCCATTGTCATAGCTTCTGTCTGGTCATGTGTAACATAGATGATCGTGGTCTGCAGACGATGGTGGAGCTTGGTGATCTCAACACGCATCTGAACACGCAGCTTAGCGTCAAGGTTGGAAAGAGGCTCGTCCATCAGGAAGACCTTAGGATCACGAACAATAGCACGACCAAGTGCAACACGCTGTCTCTGACCACCAGAAAGAGCCTTAGGCTTTCTGTCAAGCAGATGCTCGATCTCAAGTATCTTGGCTGCTTCATTAACACGGCGCTTGATCTCATCCTTTGCGAACTTGCGAAGCTTAAGACCGAATGCCATATTGTCGAAAACTGTCATATGAGGATACAGAGCATAGTTCTGGAAAACCATAGCGATGTCTCTATCCTTAGGCTGTACATCATTGACCAGTTTATCGCCGATATAGATTTCGCCCTCTGAGATCTCCTCAAGACCGGCGATCATTCGAAGTGTAGTTGATTTACCGCAGCCGGAAGGTCCGACCAGAATGATGAATTCTTTATCAGCGATATCGATGTTGAAGTCACTGACTGCTACTACGTTACCTTCATAACGCTTATAAACATTTTTCAATAGAACATTTGCCATTTTATTTACCTCCGATTAGCTATCAGGTGCCGAATTTTTTCTTAATATGACCTGCACATTGAATATAACATCAGCTCATAACTCCTGCTACTCGCAAAATTCAACAAATGTTTTCCGGTCAATTTGGCAATTGAGTAGCAGGGGATTGACATAAAATACAAGTTTTCTCACAATCGTTTATTTATTATGCCCATAAAAACCGTTTTTGTTGAAAATAATAGCATTATCAGGTGCAAAAACTCCTCTATCAGGCGTATGGAATTGACTTATTTTCTGTATTTAAGAGTACTTTTTACATTATGACATACAGATGATCATCAGGACGCTGTATAATGTGTAAATAGCACAAAACAATGTCAAACTAGAGTATTTGAACCATTTCTAGTTGCAAAATCGCTTTTTATGCATTATAGTGAATATTTATTAGATATTATGATAAATTATGCAAAGGAGCATAAGATTTATGAAGAAAGCACGCATCGGAATTGTTGGCGCCACAGGCTATGTTGGCATGGAGCTGCTCAGGCTGCTCATACTGCATGGACAGGTAGAAATCAGTACACTGGTTTCCCAGAGCTTCGTCGGTCAGCGCTTCTCAGATATATATCCAGCGTTTAGAGGATTAGTAGATCAGTCATTAAGCGAGCTTTCTATCGAGCAGCTGGCAAATGAGTGTGACCTCGTTGTAACAGCACTTCCTCACGGTGTATCCTCTCAGGTTGTCCCTCAGCTGCTTGATGCCGGCGTCAAGGTGCTTGATCACAGTGGTGATTTCAGATATCGCGATCTATCAGTATATGAGGGCGCATATAAGCTTAGTCACCCCAAGCCAGAGCTATTGGCGGAGGCTATTTATGGACTGCCTGAGATCTATCGATCCAGGTTGGCTGATACAAAGCTTGCAGCTAACCCCGGCTGCTATCCGACCTGCTCCATCCTTGGACTGCTGCCGCTGCTGAAAAACAACCTGATCGATACCAACAGCATTATTATTGATGCGTATTCAGGAATAAGCGGCGCAGGACGCAAAGCTGACCTGGCCTTCTCATTCTGTGAAGCACAGGACAATATCAGACCATACGGAGTAGTGGGCCACAGGCATACAAGTGAGATCGAACAGGAGGCAGGTCTGCTAGCTGGTCTGCAGACACCGCCCACAATCTCTTTTACTCCTCATCTGGCACCAATCAAACGTGGCATGCTCGCCACGATCTATGCACGACTTAAGCCAGAGACCGCAGATGCAAATCTAGCGGACATATATAATGAAGCTTACAACAATGAACGATTCGTTCGCCTGATGCCGCAGGGGCAGCTGCCTGAAACCAAAAATGTTGCTTACACCAATTTCGCTGATATCGCCTGGACGACCGACAAGCGTACAGGCCTGGTAAAAGTCATGTCGGCCATTGATAATCTGGGAAAAGGAGCCTCCGGCCAGGCTTTGCAGACAATAAATATTATGTTGGGTCTGTCAGAGGAAACCGGTCTGTTGGCAGCTGGCGGCACTATATAATTAAAATATTGTTCAGAGCAAAATCAAATATACACAAATAAGTGATTTCATCCACAATTCTAAAAACACGAAATAGGACGAGGTAATATATATGTTAGATATGAACGCAGTAATCGCAAAGGCCGAAATACTGATTGAAGCTCTTCCCTATATACAGAGTCTAGCCGGCAAAACTGTTGTAATTAAATACGGTGGAAATGCCATGATCAATGACACGCTGAAGGACCATGTTATGCAGGATATGACCCTGCTTAAATATATTGGCATCAACCCGGTAATCGTTCATGGCGGCGGGCCGGATATCAGTGCAATGCTGGAGAAGCTGGCTATCCCTTCTGAATTTAAAAAAGGACTGCGGGTAACAGATGCTGAAACCATGTCAGTCGCTCAGATGGTGCTTGTAGGCAAAACCAACAAGGAAATAGTTTCCGGTTTGAATCGTCACGGGGCAAAAGCCATCGGAATTTGCGGTATAGATGGACGGTTGATCGAGTGCGAGAAAATTACAACAGACGAAGATGGGCAGCCTCTGGATATAGGCTTCGTCGGACACATAATAAAAATCAATACCAAGGTTCTGACCATGCTGGCCAACGATGAATACATCCCTGTTGTCGCACCAGTAGGCATCGGCCCTTCAGGCGAAAGCTACAACATAAACGCTGATACTGTCGCAAGTGAGATCGCGGCAGCTCTGAAGGCAGAGAAGCTAATGATGCTGACCGATGTTGAGGGCGTCAAGGTAAAAAATGACAAAGGCGAGGACAATGTAGTTTCAGTCCTAAGCGAGCAGGATATCAAAGACCTGATAGCTGCCGGTCAGATCAGCGGTGGCATGATCCCCAAGGTAAATGGCTGTTTGGACACCGTTAAGAGGGGTGTAGGACGCGCACATATTATTGATGGCCGCATACCTCATTGCTTGCTGCTGGAGATATTCACCAACAAAGGCATCGGTACTATGATCACAGAAGAGCGACGACCTTATTACGAGGGCGAGAAAATTTGAGCACTACAACTGAACGCTGATGTGATCGCAGCAGCTGCACTTAGGAGGATAACAAGCATGTCTAATCATGATGAAAAACTGAAGCATGTAATGGATCTTGATTCACAGTACTACCTGAACACATTTGGCAAACGTGTCCCCTTTTGCCCGGATCATGGTGATGGTGTCTGGCTCTATGGCACTGACGGCCGCCGTTATATGGATATGATCGGCGGAATCGCAGTAAATGTCGTTGGCCATGCCAGACCTGAGCTGACGCAGGCTATCTGCCGTCAGGCTGGTAATGTTATCCATTGCTCGAACTACTATTACAATGAACCGCAGGCCGAGCTCGCAGCTCGTCTGGCGACCAGCTTCGGCGGCGGTCGTGTATTCATCTGTAATAGCGGCGCGGAAGCTAATGAGGGCGCCATCAAGCTGGCACGCGGCTATTTTTATAAGAAAAACAGCCCACGTACTAAAATCGTAACTGCTCTGCAGTCCTTCCACGGACGCACCTTGGCAACGGCAACAGCAACTGGTCAGCCGCGCTATAGTGAACCCTTCGCTCCACTGCCCGAGGGCTTCGTGTATGTGCCTTTTAATGACTGCGAAGCTCTTAGGGAAGCTGTTACGGACGACACCTGCGCGATAATGCTGGAGCTTATTCAAGGCGAGAGCGGTGTCAGACCTGCCAGCCAGGAATTCGCTACACTGGCAGCTGAGCTTTGTCAGAAGACCGGAGCACGTTTGATAATTGATGAGATCCAGACCGGCATGGGACGAACCGGCAGCTTCTTCGCTTTTGAAGGATATAATATTAGACCGGATATTGTCACATTGGCAAAAGGCTTGGCCGGCGGAGTACCGATCGGTGCTTTGATCGCGAATGAGGATACTTCAACAGGCTTCGCGCCTGGTGACCACGGCAGTACCTTCGGTGGCAATCCACTGGCCTGCGCTGCGGCAATGGCAGTTCTCTCGATCTATGAGCAGGAGAGTCTGGTCAGAAGAGCAGCTCAGCTCGGTCGTGACCTGATAAGCAAGCTGCGAGAGGCTTCTGAGACAAACAGCAAGATCACAGAGGTCAGAGGCAAGGGACTGATGATCGGCATAGAGCTATCACTACCTATGGCGCAGGAGCTCAAGCATAAAATGTTTGATCGCGGTTTTCTGGTTGGGGCAGTTGGAGCCAACACTATCCGACTTCTGCCGCCTCTTACCATCACCGAGGAAGAGCTTGATCTGTTTCATGGCCAATTCGTAAAGAGTGTTATGGAGGATATTTAAATGAAGCATTTTATTGATATTAACGATCTTACAAATGAAGAAATGATCGATCTGCTTGATTTGGCAGATAAGCTGAAGCAGCAGAACAAGGCTGGAATAGAGCATAAGGTACTTACCGGAAAAACACTAGGTATGATTTTCGCTAAATCATCCACCAGAACCCGTGTTTCCTTCGAGGTCGGTATGTATCAGCTGGGCGG
>CAZSLR010000035.1:0-13331 GCA_964607635.1 uncultured Oscillospiraceae bacterium | reverse complement strand
CAGCTGACAGATGATCCTGAAGGTGATTTCCATGAGGAGCTCAGGCTGTTTATGATGAGCGTCATCAGGCGTGGTGTGACGGCGGTCTGTTGTTATAACGATCTTGCGGCTCAGGCTGTGATCAAAATGGCTGAAGCGCTTGGTACAGCAGTGCCGCAGGAGCTGGCTGTGACTGGTTTCGACGCTGCGGAGCGACTCGATGGCATAACCCATATCATCAGTAGCCTGACATCTGTAGTCCATCCCTGCGCTGAGCTGGGCCGCACCGCGGTAACTGAGCTGCTTAGATCGGTACATGATAAGAGTGTAAGAGTAATTGAAATGCCTGCATCCGTGATTTATGGAGCAAGCACCTGAAAATGATGTTAGCGGCTGTCCGGCCGAAGCATAAAGAAAAACTTGGAGGTAACCCAAATGTCAAAAGATGTGATCATCAATAATATTCCCGAAGTTGTTCCGGGGATCATTGCCGTCAGCCGCGACTGTTTCCCGGTCGAGCTGTCACGCAGCCGCCGCGATCAGATTCTGAAGCTGCTTAAGGAGCAGGGTCAGAATGTGGTCTATGCAGAAACAATTGTTGAGAATGAGCTAGATGCCAGGAAGGCTCTGGCTGAGCTTAAGGAGCAGGGAGCTAACGCACTGATCGTTTATCTGGGTAATTTCGGCCCGGAGGGTCCTGAGACTCTTCTGGCTAAGGAATTCAATGGTCCAGCCATGTATTGTGCCGCCGCTGAGGAAACACAGGACAATCTGGTAAACGGCAGAGGCGATGCTCTCTGTGGTCTGCTGAACGCTTCCTACAACCTGGCTCTGCGTAATCTCAAGGCTTATATCCCTGAGTATCCAATCGGTGATACTGCCGCTATCTGCGATATGATCGCTGAGTTTATCCCTGTCGCACGTGCGATCATTGGTGTCAGAGGACTGAAGGTCATCAGCTTCGGACCACGTCCGTTCGATTTCCTGGCCTGTAACGCTCCGATCAAGGGTCTCTATGATCTCGGTGTCACGATTCAGGAAAACTCTGAGCTTGATCTGCTGGTCGCTTATCAGAAGCATGCCAATGACCCACGTATTCCTGATGTTGTTGCCGATATGGCGGCTGAGCTGGGCGCAGGCAATGATTATCCTGGAATACTCGAGCGTCTCGCTCAGTATGAGCTAACTCTGATCGACTGGTATCAAGATAATAAGGGCGCAGCTGACAGCGTAGTTTTCGCTAATAAGTGTTGGCCGGCCTTCCAGACTGAGTTCAAGTTTGTTCCCTGCTATGTCAACAGCCGTCTGGCAGCGCGTGGTATTCCGGTTTCCTGTGAGACTGATATCTATGGCGCACTGTCTGAGTTCATTCTGGCCTGTGCCACAATGTCAGTACCTACACTGCTTGATATCAACAACAGTGTTCCAGCTGATATGTACAAGTCCAATCCTGATATCGTCAAGGGCTATCAGCTGACAGACCTCGTTATGAACTTCCACTGCGGCAATACAGCTGTCTGCTCACTTAAGCCTGGTACGGCAGCTATGAAGTATCAGCTGATCATGAAGCGCAGTCTTGAGCCCGATACCGAGCCCGATATCACACGCGGTACTCTCGAAGGTACGATCCAGCCGGGTGAGACAACTCTCTTCCGTCTGCAGTCAACTGCTGACGGTAAAATGAGAAGCTATATCGCCGAGGGTGAGATCCTGGATATCGACCCACGCTCATTCGGCGCTATCGGCGTATTCGCAGTGCCTGAATTCGGCCGCTTCTACCGTCACGTTCTCGCAGAGAAGAATTATCCGCATCATGCAGGTGTCGTTCTGGCAAAAGCCGGCAAGACTCTGTTCTCAATAGTTAAGCTCCTCGGCATCGAGGATGTTGCCTTCAACCAGCCGAAGGGAATGCTCTATCCAAGTGAAAATCCTTTTGCCTGAGTAATATTGGCAATAAAATGAAACGAAAGGATGGATCGTCGATGGATAAGATAATTGAACAGACACTGCAGGCCAACCTTGACCTGCCACGTCATGGCCTCGTTGTTTTCACCTGGGGCAATGTCAGCGCGATCGACCGCGATAAGGGTATTGTGGTAATCAAGCCGAGTGGTGTTCCTTATGAGAAGCTGGAGGCAAGACATCTGGTTGTGCTGGATCTGGAAGGTAATGTGATCGAGGGCACCTACAGACCAAGCAGTGACACAGCTACTCATTTGGAGCTTTACCGTCAGTTCCCTGATATTGGCGGCATCGTTCATACACATTCCCGCTGGGCAACCATCTGGGCGCAGGCTCATCAGGACCTGCCGGCCTACGGTACGACTCATGCCGATTATTTCTACGGCACGATCCCTTGTACCAGACCGCTGACTGAGGAGGAGATCGCTGGTGAATATGAGCTCAACACGGGCAAAGTCATCGTCGAGACCTTCCGCGAGCGTGGTATCGAAGCCGCTGCTGTTCCAGGGGTTCTCGTAGCCGGTCACGGCCCTTTTACCTGGGGCAAGGATGCTGCGGACGCGGTTCATAACGCAGTCGTTCTCGATGAATGTGCCATGATGGCGATCAACAGCAGAATCCTCACACCTGACCTCAAGCCGCTTGATCAGCATTTGCTCGATAAGCACTATCTGCGTAAGCATGGCAAGAACGCTTACTATGGTCAGAAATGATCTGATCATCTATCGAAATTAGAATAGCTTTATCAGCCTCAAAATGCTGATAAATACTGGTCATAAGCCTCCTGCATGTGTTATTCTTGTACGCATGTGGGAGGTTTTATTCTATGGAAAAACCCTGGATTAATAGTTATGACCCTTGGTTCCAATCAAGCCTGGAATATCCGCAGGCAACACTCTATGAGATGGTTGCCGCGTCAGCTAAGCTGTATCCTGACTATAAAGCGCTTGAGTTTCTTGGCACAAGCATCAGTTATAAACAGCTTATCATGGAAATTGATCAGGCCGCGGCCGCGTTGTCGGCTCTTGGCTTCGGTAAGGGTGAGGTCGCTACGATTTGTTTACCGAACACACCTCATGCCGTTATATATTTTTACGCTGTTAATCGTCTAGGCGGAATCTGCAATATGGTGCATCCTCTATCGCCTGCCGAAGAGATGGCACAGTACCTGGAAACGACAAACAGCCAATGGCTGATCATACTTGATGCCATGCTGGGCAAGCACCTTGATATGCTGGCAAAAGTCAAGCCCGTTCTGACAATAGTCTGTTCAATTGGTGATTATCTAAAACCAATTAAGAGACTTGGTTTCTTCCTGACAAAAGGAAGAAAAATTGAAGCCGCTCCTAGTCGTAAGGGCATGCTAAGATGGAGTGAATTGATGTCGTCAGCTCCAGAAGCATCTGCCTATTCCAGACAAATATCTCCACTTGACTGTGCTGTCTATCTGCATAGCGGCGGTACCACAGGTGCCCCGAAAACAATTATGCTTTCGTCTGATAATTTCAATATACTGGCATATCAAGGGCCACAGATCGTTGGATTCGACATGAATCAAAGCTTCGATCCCAAGGGTATGTCAATGGTTACTATATTGCCTCTCTTTCACGGCTTCGGCCTCTGTATGGGTATGCACACGATGCTGGCAAATGGCATGTGTTCTATCCTGGTACCACAGTTTTCGCCAGATGTACTGGCGAAGGTAATTGCTAAGAACAAGCCTTCCTTCATAGCTGCTGTCCCGACATTATTCGAGGGTATATTGAAGAATCCAGGGCTTGCGAAGGCCGATCTGTCATGCCTCAAGGCTGTGTTCTGCGGTGGCGACACATTACCGGCTGATCTAAAAGATCGTTTTGACCGCTTCGTCAAGGAGCGCGGCGGCAGCATAGTACTGCGTGAAGGTTATGGACTCACAGAAACAGTTACTGTATGCGCTGTCAATCCTGAAATGGATTCAAGACCTGGAACGGTTGGTCTGCCGCTGGCTGATGTGCTGATGAAGGTAGTTGAGATGGGTACGGAGAACGAGCTTAAGCCTGGTCAGGAGGGTGAGTTCTGTGTACATGCTCCAACGATCATGCTGGGCTATCTTAATGATGAGGAGGGGACGGCAGAAGCGATCCACAAGCATCAGGACGGTCTCAACTGGGTTCATACCGGTGATTTTGGCTATATGGACGAGGACGGATTCTTCCATTTTGTTCAGAGATTAAAGAGAATACTGAAGGTCTCTGGTGTCCCTGTTTTCCCATCACAAATCGAAGATGTTGTCGTGGCTGTTCCCGGAGTCAGTATGGCCTGCGCGATCGGTGTACCGCATCCTTACAAGATGCAGGTCGTTAAGCTCTTCGTGGTCCCGGAGGATGAACAGTTTGATAAGGAAGCTCTCAGATTGAGCATACAGCAGGCTGCTGAGAAGCACCTGATCAAGTATGCGCAGCCGCGTGAGATCGAGTTCTGCACGGATCTGCCACGCACCAAGGTTGGCAAAATTGACTATGTAGAGCTTGAGCGTCAGGAGAATGCCAGAAGAGAACAGGCGTTGTAACAGACTATATCTGCCAGCTCTGCCCGCGTTAACGGCAGGCTGGCCAGTCTCACCAGCTCCTCATAGGGCTGCCACATTGGAAAATCAGAACCAAACAATACATGCTTGCTGCCGAAGCCACGAATCAGACTGACGATCTGCTCAGGAGAGACAAAGGCCATAGTACTACTCGTATCTACATAAATGTTATCAAGACCTGAAAGCACTGCCAGGGCGTCCTGCCACTGGCTCCAGCCGCCGAAATGGGCAGCGATGAACGTGCAGTCAGGTCTTTTTATTGCCAGATCAGCGATTCTGGCAGGTCCAGAGAAGTCATAACGCCAGTCACCGGCATGTATCAGAATCGGATAACGGCCGCCGGCTTGAGCTGCCAGCTCTAATACAAAATCTGAATTAGCCTCAATCTGCTGGAAATCAGGATGAAGCTTGATACCTTTCAGATCAAGCTTTTCAAATGAGGCCAGAGTTTCATTGATCTCTATTGCCGATTGTGCCGGATGCAAGGTACCGAATGCAATTAATGAACTGTATTCGTTTTTTCTTGTCGATAGGAAGTTGTTTATCGGCTCAACCTGACTCCTGACCGTAGCAGTCGAGAAAACAAGTGAACGGGTAACTCCGGCTTTTCTATCAGCCTCAATAAGTGAGGAAGCAGTACCGTCGCCGGATATATCTAGCTGATAGAAGCTGCCGATGGAGTCTACAGCTCTTGCCGCGATCTTTTCCGGGAATATGTGAGCATGTATATCGATTATCTCCGGCAGCTCAGCGAGCTTATTAAGATTATGTTTATTCTTTTCCAGGTCTATTTCGTAATAATCCAGTGTCATATGTACAGGATTCCTCTCCAATGATTTGATTGACAGCGCTTATTTGCAAACTTATAATCTCTCTATATGGGGGCGTAGCTCAGCTGGGAGAGCGTACGGTTCGCATCCGTAAGGTCGAGAGTTCGATCCTCTTCGTCTCCACCAGACATTATACCACCTGCCATGTAATGTGTATGCGGCAGGTGGTTTTGTTTTTTTAGCGATGAATTCTGGTCCTGTGATATAATGTTGAGAAGCGAATATATCAAGCATACGCTAGAATCCAGTAAATTCGATCATGGAGGCCTTATGCATCTTCGACAATTAAAAGGCTATCGCGTAGTTTACGTGTTGCTCATAATTCTGCTGGCTATTCCAGCGATCTCCGGCTGTACTGATGGTTTAGGACAGCCGGACTACACAGTTGAGAATTATGATATAACGGTTCAACTGCAGCCTGACGGAAACGCGGTCATGACTGAAAAGCTGCTTGTGAATTTCAATGAGAATTTGCGCCAGCTGGATCTGTATGTAAATCGCTTAAGAAATTCGCGCTTAGGAAATGTATCAATAAGCATCTCGGAGAAAGATCCTGATCTGGAGCAGCTTGCTCTGCCGCCGGAGGAGAGCACTATTCTCTATCAGGAGCTTCAGCCAGGTGACCCTGAGTCTTCTGCCCAAAGTCCTTTGACCTGGCTGCAGCAGGATCAGGAAAACTCTGTCAGACTGAGGCTGAGTCTGGTTCTGGCTCAGGGCAGCAGCTATCAGATAACAGTAAAATACGGCCTTGAGCAGTTGATCAGAAGAAACGATGAGATCGCTTATGTTCAGCAGCAAATAAACATTTTGCCTGATGATGTTCCGATGAAGAATATCAATGTACGGTATTATCTTCCTTATCAGCCTGCCGGTGATGACAGCTGGCTGCGAATGATTGGTGACAATGAACCACAGAGCAGCATTATTGAGGTAGATAATTGGTCTACAGTCTGGAGTAAAATGACTTCTCAGGACTTCCCTGAGACGATCATGATCATGCCCGCAGAGAATTTTCTGCAAATTGAAGCCTCAGCTAATTTGCCAAACAGAGAAGCATTGATCAATGAGGCACAGGAGCGTGTTACAAGGGCTGACAGAAGAATGTTCTGGCGTGAGTCTGTAGAAGCTCTGGTCTATTTTTTGCTTGTATTAGCTCTAGTTTTTATACTATTGATCTATTTCATTTTTAATCGCGAAGGAATTGCATCGTTCAGAGCACGTTATTATCTGCCGGAATCGATTGAACTGCCTCCGGCTGTTATAAGTATGGTTATGAGAACCGGAAGGCCTGCCGGTCTGATCATGTCAACTTTGCTTGATCTTGTTAAGAGAAGAGAGCTTAGTCTTGAGGGACAGGTGTTCACCTGGCTGCATGCGGACAGAAATGATTATACCGGCTTCAGAGCATTTGAGATATTCCTGCTGCAATGGCTTTTCGATAAGGCAAGCGGAGGAACTAATACATTATCTGCCGTTCAACTACGTGATTATGCCAAGGCCAGGAGCACCGCGGAGGAGTTCAGAGGCTATTATGACCAGTTTGTTGAGCTGCTAAGTGAAGAGATGATCGGTTATGGACTATATGATGAAAGCAAGAGCTATTATGGACGTTTGATCGGTCAGGCTCTCGCTGCAGCCTATGTAGTTCTGTCGGTCCTGGCCTGTGTATACCTGGTGTCACCGATCGGTCTGGTTCTCCTGATCCCGGCAGTTGTGTTTTTCCTGTACGCGCTATCCCTGAGGCATCTCACCAGCTATGGCAATGAGCAATATGCACGTGGGCTGGCCTTCCGTCGTTACTTAAGCCAGTTCTATGAGCTTGATAGAAATATAACTGACATAAGGCTGCCTGATTGTGAGGATGCCGTAAAGCTTCTGCCTTATGCTGTAGCCTTAAACCGTACCAAGCTTTATATGCGTCAGCTGCTCATGATGGCAAAAGACAACTCGGCCGAATGTGGCAGCGGACTTCTTGAGACTTATCAAAACAGAACACTAGCTACGGCTGATAGTAATAAACGTGGAGAGGAATCCGGTTCAGGAGAACAGGCTTCAGCAGCTGCGAAGGCTGCTGCGGTCGAACAGATCCGTTTGCTTGGCCGTGATCTGGTTACAATGGAATCCGTTCTGGCAGCTGGCTTCTACATGTCGTCGAGCTTTCATTTAATGGATGACCACTGAAACTGAAACTATAATCATTATTTATCTTTGTCTGAAGTTCCTGTGGAATTTTCTACAGGGGCTTCTTCTTCATTGTCAGGAGTTTCTTCAGTCTCATCTGAGTTATTATCTATCGCTTTCTTAAATTTAAGATGATTGAGCGACGTTTTAACCTTAGTGATCATCGCTTCAGAATTTTTCTTCAGGCCTGATCTTAGGCTGCTCACGGCTGTTTTTATCTTTGCCGGTATTACCAAAGGATAGATAAGTGAACGCTCCTTATGAAAATTTATCGCGAGCCAGACAGCTGCCATAATGATCAGCAGCGCAGACAATACCATGATGACAATACTCGCGATTGGTACATTTCTCTGTGCCACTGGCAGAACTATGCGTGTGTCATAGTCTGCAGTCTGTTTCCAGGGGACTGTCGGATATGCCATGAGTCCAGTTGGAGCGGCTGTCCAATTCTGGTTTACAACGCTGTTCTGAACTGCCCCGCTCATTGGTTGATCGAAGCTTTCAGACCAGAGAGAAACAATGTAATCCTCCGGTAGATAGCTGCCATAGAGCAGACTTAAGCGGTCATTCGGCAGATCCTCGCTTGCCTCGTCGTATGCGAAAACTGTAATCGCCAGAGGCTGCGCAGGATCCAGATGCGGAACTGTTCTGCTGATCTGATCGCCGCATTCAAGTAGCTGCCTCTTGCCGTCTGCCGTCTTAATTTCCAGACGGTATAGTGTCTCACTTCGATTGTTCTGGGCAGGCTGCCAATTTATGACCAGCTCATCATCATCGTTGAAATCTGCCGTTAAGTACTGTTCTGAGCCCCAGGCCGGCAAAATATGGTCTTCGGTCTCAACGGCAGTGAAGCTGCTGCGATCAATAATGGAAACAGTACCAAGCTGTCCCTGGTTACCTCGTCCTGAAGCAGCCAGCTGACCTATGCTGCTCATAACGAGCGAATGGCTGCCGCCAGCGGCAATCGCGTCAAATGGAGCATAAGAAGCGGCAGCGCCAATCGCTGCTTCTGCCTGCAATAAATTAGGCTGAATATAGGTCTGAGTGGACGCGCTTGCTCCCAGCTGGCCAAAAGCATTACTGCCCCAGGTGAGCAGATGCTGTCGGCCGCTAAGCAAATATGTCCGTTCTTTTGTCTCAGGATCATCATAATATATCTGCTCCGGCAATGTCAGTAAGACATGAGAGTACCCCGCTGTCAGCTGGGTAAAATCCAGGAGCGCCTGTTCATATTCTGCCAGGTCAGCTGGCAGCTTGACTGCCGATGGTCTGGTTCTCATGGCTCCGACTCCGCCCGGTTGACCAATACCGAGCTGTCCCAGTGAATTATCGCCCCAGGCATATATTTCTTGTCCGGCTTCAGTCTGTACTATCGCAAGTGCGTATTCATAACCGGCTTCGATTCTTATAGCATTTTCAATATCAGCAACCTGTATCGGCAGATCACTATTCTCTGTTGTTCCGATGCCCAACTGTCCCTTACTGTTATCTCCGAAGGAAAAAACCTTGCCTTCTTGATCAGCGTAGAGCGTAAAATGTCCGCCTGCTGCTATTTGGCTAATACCACTGGCGATGATTCTCTCAGGACTGGCGTTGCGTCTGGCGACAGTTTGCTCATTTTCCTTAAGCTCTTCAGATGCGGCGTGAGCCAGCTGACCATTTGTATTGCTGCCCCAGACCCAAAGACTGCCATCTTGCCCTAATGCCAGTGAATGGTAGCTGCCAGCCTCAATGGCGGCGATATTGCTTAAGCCTGGAATTTTTGTCAGCTGGCTGCTGTTCTCCCAGGTGCCATTGCCAAGCTGACCGAAGGTGTTGCGACCGCTGCTGTAAACATCACCATTCTCAGTTAATACGAGTGTATGCCAGGCGCCAAGACTTACCTCTGTCGCTTTGGCACCAAGCTCAATCAGCTGTGGCTGATCAATATAGCTGTCACTTCCGGCAGCTGATTGTCCATAGGTGTTGTCACCCCATAAATACAGTGATCCATCGTAATCGATCATGGCGCTATGTGAGAAGCCGGCGGCCAGTCTGACCGCAGAAGCCTGCTGCTCAGAAATCTGTTCTTCTTCAGCGATCGCTAACCCAAAGGCGGATGAAAGGATCGCAAGAATCAATACAAGTGCCAATAACACTCGAAAAAGCTTATTGTTTTTATTAGTTGCTGCCTGGTAAGTCATTTATTGTTTCCCTCTATACAATTAGTGTTATTATTGTCTTGAGATGCATCTTAAGTATACATTTAGCGACCAATAATTATAGCACAACAATGTGGCAATTATATAGACGGATCAGGAGGCTACTTGACTGAGAATAATTGGCTCGAGATTATACCCGAGGAAGTGATATATCTGATCACTCGTCTGAACAGCCATGGTTACGATGCCTGGCTGGTGGGCGGCTGCGTCAGAGATATGTCACTCGGCATAATGCCGGATGATTACGACATAGCTACATCGGCGCTGCCATCAGAGGTGGCAGCTCTGTTTGAGCGCAGCCTGGATACCGGTGTGAAGCATGGAACCGTTACTGTCATTCTTGCAGGTAAGCCTTATGAGGTAACCACTTTTAGATCAGAAGGGCCATATAGTGATGGCAGACGCCCTGATAGTGTCCGCTATGAACGTGAAATAATTCACGATCTGGCCAGAAGAGATTTTACGATCAATAGTATGGCCTGGCATCCAAAACGCGAGCTGTTGGATCCCTTCGGCGGTCGCCAGGATCTTCAGGCCAGAATACTTCGTTGCGTAGGCGATGCTGAGGCGCGGATGACAGAGGATGCTCTGCGCCAGCTGCGTGCGGTCAGATTCGCGCTGAACTATAATTTGTGTCCTGACGATGAGCTCCTGCAGGCTATCCAACTTCATCATGAGAAAGTAGATCTTCTTAGTGCAGAAAGAATTCAGACAGAGCTGACCAGAACCGGCTGGGCTACCTATGGTTCTGTGTTAAGGATATTTTGCGGTACAGGATTGATCGCGCGAGCTTTTCAAAAAATTCTTGATTATCAGGTCGATGATGAGCTTCTGTGTCAGCTGCTTGCCGTATTGATCCAGCCTTTTTGGCAAAAGGAGCAGATCTGGACTGTTTATATTCTGGCTTGTTTGTTTGCTAAAACCGGTGAAAATACGCTTATAGACATAGCTGTGCCTGTAAGCGATGATAAGTCTGACATCGATTATCGCGAAGACATAAATGAGAGTGTGGTGCTTAGATTTCAGCTTGAAGAATGGCATAAAATGTCGAAGGGCTTGACTTTTGCCAGTGTGTCATGCTTGCAGCAGGTTCTTGTTGAGAGGACAAGATTGTCACTTGGCTTGTCTCGTCGTACACAAGCGATGCTGATTATGATCCGTCTGCGGTTGCTTCTGGTTGCTGCTGAGCGGAGGCAAAATGGAGCAGGATCTGATTCTGATCGGGCCATTATCAGCGAACTGCGGCTGAAAATGATTCTGCGAGCGGCGGCCAGACAGAGCCATCTTGATCAATGGCAGCTGCTTGATGTTTGCCGGCAGGCATGGAGTATACTGAGAATTTTTAGCGCTGATGATGCTCTAAGGAATGAGCTGAAAGTGGAAGATGAGGTGCTTCAACAGTGGCACAGCTTCCCTGATGAGTACAGGATAAGTCCGACCCAACTGCCGATCAGAGGTAATGATCTGGTTTTCGCCAGGCTACGAGATAAAAGGCGGATCGGTGTGTATCTGGAACGGTTGCTTTCTAAGCAGCTGCGCATGAACAGGGCGCTTGAGGCAGATGAGGCAGTATGTCTGCTTGAGGAGTGGCTGAGCAAGGAAACTGTAAATGAAAGCAAGATGTCATATTGAGTACAAAAGAGGTGTGATATAATACTTGTTGTGTGTTTAATAGCATGACTTATTAGTAGTAATCATACGGAGGAGCTGTCATGGCAAAACCTAATCGCAACACTAATACTCGTTTAGCAACTACAATCAATGCCCGGTATTTTGTTTCGTCCGGGGCTTCAGATACATTCTATCTTGATGGAAGACTCTCAGGTAAGAGAGAGAGACGCGCAGCTGATATTACGCTCGATCGTGAGGAGCGTGGATTCTTCCTGTCGGTATTCGCTCATACAGGCAGCCAGCCTGCTGATGAGGTTCAGACCGCACGCCTGAGAAAATCACTCGATAAGATACTTCATGATGTGAAAACCCATGGCAGAAACATTGACGCCGAGATCAATGAGCTGGCAGAATGCGCGGTCGATATATCAGGCAGAATGACTCTGCAGAATAACGGTGTACGCCAGCCATATTTCGCAGGAATTATAGTAAAAGACGCCGAAATCGCGGCTATTACTATGGGTGGAGGCTGTGCCTGGCTCTATCGCGGCGATGTTCTCTATCCGCTTACATCTGATGATTGTCAGCTTGACGCGATAGATCTGAACGGTAAGGATGTTCCAGGACATGATGTCTACTGCGCTGGAGTTGCCGGTACTGTAAGATATTCAAACATAGCTCAGCTGCAGGAAGACGATTGTGTCATTACCTGTAATAAGGAAGTTTTCGAAGCTCTCGGACAGCGTGAGATTCTGAGGCTGCTCTATGAGGCTGAGGACCAGGCTGATGCCGCTGGACTAATCATCACTGCTGCTTCCGCGAAAATGCCGGGTGTGCCTCTTCAGTTTATGATCGGATTTGTCGAAGCGATCAACGCAATTGATAAGCCGGCAAAAGCCGGATTCGGCAGGTCTTTTGCCGGTATGGGCGCTGCTGCGCTGCCTAAATCGGCAGCTGTTGCAAAAAACACACCTGCGCCTGCTCCGAGGAAGGAAGCTCTAACAGATCTCCCGGAGGATTATACAGAAGCCGGAACGGACTACGATGGACCGTCAGCTGTTGGTTATGAAGAGATGCCGGCAGCAGCTGCTCCTTTCTCGCCAGTTGATGATATTGATGTTGATTATAGCATTGCTGATGATGATGGCTACGATGTCCATGAGGATGAATACTATGAAGAGTATGACAACAGCGGACGTACTCGCAGGATCGCCTTCTATCTGATTCTGGCGGTCATTTGCATTGTCTGTCTGTTCGCTATTTATCAGATGCTGTTCGGAAAAGATGATGAGCCGGCGATTACAACTACGACTCCGGTCGTAACAACTACTACGGAGACTGGTGATAATACGACTACGGAGCCGACAACTACTGAAACAACAGCTGAGAATACTGATAATACTTCGGAAACAACCGCTCCTGAGGAAACAACAACCGCTCCTGAGGAAACAACGACAGCTCCTGAGGAAACAACCACAGAGGCGCCGCCCGAAACTACCACCGCAGCGCCATCTGGTGATCTGATCGCTACACACAAGGTAGCCTCCGGCGAGACTTTGTTTGGTATTGCTGTGAAGTATTATCAGTCGGGAAGCCAGGAGAATATTGACTTGATCAAGAGTGCCAATGGTCTGACATCAGATGTTGTTCAGGTTGGCGACGAGCTCAAGATACCGGTCAAGAATTAAATAGCTTGTTCAGCACAAGAGTTTCTACGACCGGTGGAACCGGCAGGGGGGAATATCATGAGAATAGTGATTACAGAAAAAATCGCGGCTGAGTCAGTAAATTATTTGCGCGAGCAAGGTTTTGAGGTAGATGAGAAGCTTGGCCTCAGTCAGGAGCAAATTGAGGACATCATGGCTCCATATGATGGTTTGATCGTCCGCAGTGTTACTCAGGTCAACCGCAGTTTGATCGAGAAGGCTGTAAACCTGAAGGTTGTCGGCAGAGCAGGCAACGGAATTGACAATATCGATGTTGATGCCTGTACTGAGA
>CAZSLR010000034.1:0-13439 GCA_964607635.1 uncultured Oscillospiraceae bacterium | reverse complement strand
TCCGTGGCGCGCTTGACGTGAGGGCCAGCGATATCAACGATGAGATGAAGTTGGCGGCCGCGTACGCTATCGCGGATCTGGTAGCTGAAGATGAGCTTAAGCCTGATTACATCATTCCTTCAGCTTTTGACAAGAGAGTTGGACCAGCCGTTGCGGCTGCTGTTGCTAAAGCCGCAAGAGATAGTGGTGTAGCCCGAATCTAAAACCATTTTTTCTTGATTCGCGGAACCAGGCTGAGCAATCAGTCTGGTTCTTGCTGATTTTGCCAGCGGAGCTTGAATTATGTATAATTGAGGGGTTAATGGAGGTGACTAACAGATGATCGGAAAAAGAGAAGAGATACTATATTTACTCGAACAAAATGCCAGACTTACTCATAGTGAGATCGCGGTTATGACAGGTCAGCCGGTCGAAGAGGTTGAAGCGATGATCAATGAGCTTGAGGAGCTGGATATTATTCTCGGCTACGGTGCCCTTGTAAACTGGGAGAAGACGACAGCCGCGCCTGTTACAGCTCTGATCGAGGTTAATGTAACACCACAGAGAGATCGTGGTTTCGATGCTATAGCTCAACGTATTTACCGCTATCCGGAGGTTAAATCCTGTTATTTAATGTCTGGTGGTTATGATCTTATGGTCATACTTGAGGATACGAGCTTAAAGGATGTAGCTATGTTTGTGTCTGAGAAGATCGCTCCGCTTGATTCTGTAATTTCTACCAGAACTCATTTTGTTCTACGCAAGTACAAAATGAATGGTACAGAATTTATCAAGAAGGATGAGGATGACCGGGAGGCCATTATATTATGACAAATCAGGATGACAGGCTTAACAACAACAGATTTGATATCTCTGATCTGGAAAGCTTCCTGTCGGACCGTGTTCAGTCTGTTCCACCTTCAGGAATCAGAAAGTTTTTTGATTTGGCCAATGAGATGAAGGGCCAGGTAATTTCACTGTCGATAGGTGAGCCTGATTTCGTTACACCATGGGCGATTCGTGAGGCCGGTATCTATTCGCTTGAACAGGGACATACCCACTATTCTCCGAATCAAGGATATATTGAGCTCAGAGAAGCCGTTAGCGATTATTTATCAAATGGCTATGGACTTGAGTTCGATGCCAAGAGTGAGGTAGTAATTTCTGTTGGCGGCAGTGAGGCGATCGATCTGGCTGTAAGGGCAATTGTTAATGAAGGTGATGAGGTCATTATTCCAGAGCCTTGCTTCGTTGCCTATAAGGCTTGTGTTAAGCTGGCTGGCGGTGTGCCGGTAACGATCGACTGCAAGCCTGAGAATGATTTCAAACTAACCGCTGAGCAGCTTGAGGCAGCTATTACTCCAAAAACTAAATTGCTGATGCTTGGCTATCCCAATAATCCAACCGGTGCGGTCATGAATAGAGATGAGCTGATGGCTCTGGTTGAGGTTCT
The DNA here is from genome assembly GCA_964607635.1 of uncultured Oscillospiraceae bacterium. Classification (GTDB taxonomy): domain Bacteria; phylum Bacillota; class Clostridia; order Saccharofermentanales; family UBA5734; genus JAAYFZ01. The sequence continues at coordinate 12,007 of CAZSLR010000034.1, read as the reverse complement.
CAAGGATAAACAAATTCTTGTACTATCAGATGAACTCTATGCAGAACTGACTTATGGAGATAATAAGCATCAGTCAATTATTACTTTGCCCGGTATGCGTGAGCGCAGTGTTCTGATCGGAGGCTTCTCCAAGGCTTTTGCTATGACCGGTTGGCGTATAGGCTATGCCTGTGGACCGGCGGTATTAATTGCCGCTATGAACAAGATACATCAGTATGCCATCATGTCATCACCGTCGACTGCTCAGGAAGCCGCTATGGAAGCTATGCGCAACAGCGATAAGCATGTCACGCCGATGCGTGAAGAATATGACCGAAGACGCAGGTACGTTGTAAATGCTTGCAGGGAGGCCGGTTTGGGATGCTTCGAGCCTTTGGGGGCTTTTTATGTATTCCCGGATATAAGGGCTACTGGTCTGACTTCCAGTCAGTTCTGTGAGAACTTCCTGCAAGAAGAAAAGGTCGCTATTGTACCCGGAAATGCTTTTGGCGAATGTGGCGAGGGCTTCGTTCGAATAAGCTATGCGGCATCAATGGATAATATCAGAGAAGCTATGCGTAGACTAAAACTGTTTACAGGCAGGAGAATAAATAATGTTTGAATTTGAACAATACCGGCAGCAGCTGGAACAAAACGCTGAGGCTCTCGGCAGGCTTAAGGATGCTCTTCATATCAGCAGAGTGCTAGATGAGGTGGCCGAGCTTGAAGCCAGAGCGCAGGAGCCTGGATTCTGGGATGATGTTGAACGTGCCCAGAAAATTCAGACTAAGGTTAAGCATTTACAGAACAAAGTAGATCGTTATGCCAGACTTGAGCGTGAGCATGAGGATCTTGAGGTTCTTTGCGAGCTTGGCATCGAAGCTGAGGATGGCACTCTGGTAGAAGAGCTTTCTGCTGGAATGGAGAAATGGCAGCATGATTTTGAGAAGATGCGTCTGGAGACATTGTTTACTGGTGAATATGACGGCAGCAATGCTATCTTGACGCTTCATGCAGGCGCTGGCGGAACAGAAGCCCAGGACTGGACCGAGATGCTCTATCGTATGTATACACGATGGGCTGAGGACCATGATTTCACTATTAAGCTGTTGGATATTCTTGACGGTGACGAAGCAGGTCTTAAGAGCGTTTCTTTTATGGTTATAGGCGATAACGCATACGGCTACATGAAGTCAGAAATGGGTGTTCACAGGCTTGTCAGAATTTCTCCTTTTGATTCGTCAGGGAGACGTCACACATCGTTCGCTTCGCTTGAAGTAATGCCTGAGCTTGATGATTCGATCAAAATTGAAATAAGATCAGAGGATCTGCGCGTTGATACCTACAGAGCTTCTGGCGCAGGCGGTCAGCATGTTAATAAAACGGAATCCGCGATCAGACTGACACACTTGCCGACTGGTGTAGTCGTCTCCTGTCAGACTGAAAGATCACAGATTCAGAACCGCGAAACCGCGATGGGTATGCTCAAGGCCAAGCTGTTCGCTCTGGCCAGAGCCGCACAGATGGATAAAATTGAGGACCTCAAGGGTAATCAAATGGATATCGCCTGGGGCAGTCAGATCAGATCCTATGTTTTCTGCCCATATACTATGGTAAAAGACCACAGGACCGGCTATGAGCAGGTTGATGTTGACGGCGTGATGGACGGTGATCTCGACGGTTTCATAAATGCCTATCTCTCTGGCATGAAGATCGAGAAATAATTGATATGTTTTTTATACTTAATGCCGAATCGGACAGTCGGCTGATTGACTGGCTGTTGACGGCTTGCTAGTATAAAAACAATAGTGGATAAATTATACGGATCATGTATGGAGGTTGCAAATGGCAAAAAGAGTAATGGTAGTGATGGGCAGCGATTCGGATTTCCCTGTGATGGAGGCCTGTTTCAGAATGCTTCAGGATCTGGGATTGTCATACGAGGCTCTGGTCTGCTCAGCGCATAGAACGCCTGACGCAGCTGCTGATCTGGCCAAAACAGCACAAGAAAAAGGATTCGGCGTTATAATAGCGGCAGCCGGCCTGGCAGCGCATCTGCCTGGAGTAATTGCTGCCTATACGGTATTGCCCGTAATAGGTGTACCAATCAGAGGCGGCGCACTGAATGGACAGGACGCTCTGTATTCTATTGTACAAATGCCTGCAGGCATTCCTGTTGCCGCGGTCGCTATCGATGGCGCCGCCAACGCTGCCATTCTTGCAGCTCAGATTCTGGCAGGTGCTGATGAATCGTTGAATGAGAGACTGAAAAACTATAAGGATAATCTGGCTGCCGCAGTCGTGGCACGCAACGAGAGGCTCCAGAGCAAGCTCAGCGAATTGCGCTGAAATGATCTAACGCCTCTTATATAACTGGTCAGAAGCAGAATATAGCTGCTTAAGATAAATAATTGAATAACAAAGGAGAACATTATGTTTCATGATGAATGCGGTGTGTTTGCCGCGCTGGATGTCAGCGGTCGCCGTATGGATGCTTCGAGACTAGCCTGGTATGGGCTGTTTGCTCTGCAGCATCGCGGTCAGGACAGTGCAGGTATAGCTGTTAATAATAGCGGTACCATAATGTGTCAGCGCAGCCAAGGCCTTCTGGTAGAAGGTTTTGACGAGGTTGTGCTGAATATGATGCAGGGGCATGCCGCAATCGGCCATGTTCGCTATCCGTCCCAGGGAGATCCTGGTATTGAGAACGCTCAGCCTATGCTGATCAAGTATCGGGCAGGGCAGATGGCGCTGGCCATGAATGGTTCTCTTAATAATAGTGAGGAGCTCCGCCTTGAGCTTCAGGAAAAGGGCGCGATCTTCCAGACAAGCTCGGATGCCGAGGTCATGCTATCACTTCTAGCAAGAAACAGAATAGTTACGGAAAACATTGAGGACTCTGTAAGAATGATGATCAGCAGCATTCGCGGAGCGTATTCAGTTGTCATGATGACACCGGGAAAAGTCCTGGGCTTCCGTGATCCTAATGGTATCCGACCTCTTTGCTTGGGCCGTCTTGATGATGTCTATATATTAGCCTCAGAGAGCTGCGCTATAGATTCAGTCGGCGGTGAGTTCATCAGGGATGTTAAGCCGGGCGAGTTGATCAGTATTTCAGCATCGGGCATTAACAGCATAATGACAGTAGCTCCGGAGGACATGCATCCCGGACCCAATGCCGGTAAGCTTTGTCTATTTGAATTCGTTTATTTCGCAAGACCAGATAGTACGATCGATGGCTCAAATGTATATGCATCAAGAGATATGGCTGGCAGACTATTAGCTCGTCAATCTCCCTGTGAGGCTGATCTTGTAATCGGCGCACCAGACTCGGGTCTGGCAGCAGCGATAGGATATGCTGCGGAAACCGGTATCCCATATGGTCAAGGCCTACTAAAAAACAGATATGTTGGCAGAACCTTTATACAGCCTACTCAGCTTCAGCGCGAACTGACAGTAGCCATGAAATTCGCGGCTCTTACAGAAGCGGTACAAGGTAAGAGAGTTGTCATGATCGATGACTCGATCGTTCGTGGTACAACCACAAGACATATTATTCGTCTCCTAAAAAAAGCAGGTGCTCTTGAGGTTCATCTCAGGATCGCTTCGCCGCCGGTTTTCTATCCATGCTTCTATGGAGTAGATACCCCGTCGCAGAACGAGCTATCGGCCTGTAATATGAATCAGGAAGAGATCCGTGAGATGATCGACGCTGACTCCTTGGCCTTCTTAAGTCTAGAGGGTCTTAAGAAATCAACGTCCGGTCTCAAATGCGGCCACTGCACAGGCTGCTTCGATGGCAAATTCCCGGCAGGTGTTCCACATAATCAAGAGAGTATTCTCAGAAAAATTGATCAAGCAAATTTCTTCAGTTCAAAATCAGCAGGAGCAGAACAAGATGTTTAAGCTGGCAGTCTTCGTTTCCGGCGGTGGTACAAATCTGCAGGCTCTACTTGACAGAATAGCTGACGGAACACTAAGTGATATCGCTATTGAGCTTGTAGTCGCTTCGAAGCAAAACACAAGAGCACAGCAGCGGGCTGTACAGGCCGGTATCGATTGTGTCGTTATGGACAGGTCGGAATATGCTGACACATTGTTGTATGATCAGGCTCTGAGCAGACTGCTGACTGACCGACCGGTCGATCTAATCGTACTGGCTGGCTTCATGTGCCTGCTGGGACCTGAGCTGGTTCAGGCCTATCGCAACCGGATAATCAACATTCATCCATCTCTGATTCCCGCCTTCTGCGGTCATGGTCTCTATGGAATCAGGCCTCATCAAGCGGCCCTTGAGTATGGTGTCAAGCTTAGCGGTGCGACTGTTCATTTTGTTGATGAACATTATGATACGGGTCCTATACTGATTCAGAAGAGTGTAGCAATCAAGAATGGCGATACCCCTGAGCTTCTTCAGAAAAGAGTGATGGAAGAAGCGGAGCAGATCATACTGCCGCAGGCAGTTAGTATGATAGCAGCCGGCCGGGTGAGAATTGAGGGCAGGCGTACAGTTATTATGGAGGACGATTCTATATGATTAAGCGTGCATTATTAAGTGTTTCAGACAAGGCTGGTCTGACTGAACTGGCCAGAGAGCTGCATGAGCTTGGAATTGAGCTGATATCTACTGGAGGAACGGCCGCGACGATAGCAGCAGCAGGTCTGCCGGTCAAATCAGTATCTGATATTACCGGTTTCCCTGAATGTCTGGACGGCAGAGTTAAAACACTTCATCCGAGAATCCATGGCGGTATCCTGGCAATAAGAGATAATCAGGAACATATGGATAAGCTGGCTGAGCTTGATATCGAAACGATCGATCTGATCGTTATCAATCTTTATCCGTTCAAAGCAACAATTCAGAAGCCCGGAGTTAGCTTCGAGGAATGTATTGAAAACATCGATATCGGCGGACCAAGTATGCTCAGAGCAGCGGCTAAGAATCACAATGATGTTACTGTTCTGACCGATCCGGCTGATTATGAGCAGGTTATAGACGAAATCAAAACAAGCGGTAATACTACTCAGGAAACCAGATTCTATCTAGCCCGTAAGGTATTTGAACAGACCGCAGCCTATGACGCATTGATCGCAGCATATTTTCTTCGCCAGAGTCCCGCGGCTATTTCAGGATTACCTGATCAGCTGACACTTACATATGATAAGGTTAGCGAGCTGCGGTATGGTGAGAACCCTCATCAGCGCGCGACATTCTATCAGGAAAGCTTGCCGGCGGCCGGATCTCTGACTCGGGCTAAGCAACTATCCGGAAAAGAGCTGTCATATAACAATATAGCTGATACAGATGCTGCGATAGCTCTTCTTAAGGAATTTTCTGATCCCACTGTCGTCGCGATCAAGCACGCGAATCCCTGTGGAGTCGGCAGCTCAGCTGATCTGCTGTCAGCCTGGCGCAAGGCTTATGAAGCTGACAGCGTTTCAATTTTTGGCGGTATAGTTGCTCTGAACAGACCTGTAACTCTGGCTGTCGCAGAGGAAATGAAGCCGGTATTTCTTGAGGTCATAGTCGCACCGTCCTTTGATAGCGACGCTCTAGAGTTGCTAAGCAGTAAGAAGAACCTGCGCTTGCTCGAGCTGCCAGAGGTCGCTCAGCCAATTACTGAAGGATCAATGATGCTGAAACAGGTATATGGCGGTCTTCTGATTCAGGATCAGGATACTAGTGTTCTAAATAGCGATGAGATTGGCATCCCAACTGCCACGAAGCCAGATGAGGCCATGCAGGCTGATCTTGTTTTCGCAATGAAGGTCGTTAAACATGTAAAATCAAACGCTATTGTTCTGGTAAAAGACCAGCAGACCGTTGGTATCGGCCCTGGACAGCCTAACCGTATAACCTCAGCTCAAATCGCGATCAAGAACGCCGGGGATAAGGCAGCAGGCTCCATACTGGGATCAGACGCTTTCTTCCCGTTTTCTGATACTGTTGAGGCAGCCGCGGAAGCTGGAGTCAAGGCAATTATTCAGCCAGGCGGTTCGATAAGAGATCAGGAATCCATAGAAGCCTGTGACAAACATGGCATTGCGATGCTGATGACAGGCATTAGACATTTCCGGCATTAAGGATTGGATAAAATAATTTGAGGAAGGAGCAGCTGTCTGTATTCTCTGGAGGCAGACAGTCTAACTGCTTATAATGAAAATATTAGTAGTAGGCGGCGGCGGTCGTGAGCATGCTATCGTCTGGAAGCTTGCCCAAAGCAGCAGAGTTGAGAAAATATATTGTGCACCCGGAAATGGCGGTACAGCGCAGATCGCACAAAACATCCCGGCAAAAGCCACGGATCTCGAGGCGGTGAGGGATTTTGCCTTAAGCGAGAGCATTGATCTGGTATTTGTCGCGCCGGATGATCCGCTGGCTATGGGTATGGTGGATTTTCTTGAGAATTCTGGAATCAGAGCGTTTGGACCGAGAGCAGCTGCTGCCAGAATAGAAGCCAGCAAGTCCTACGCTAAGGATCTGATGAAGAAATATAATATACCAACAGCAGCATATGAGATATTTACTGATATGGAAGCTGCTCTTGCTTATGTCGAGCGCTGTGAGCTGCCGGTAGTAATCAAGGCTGATGGACTCGCACTGGGAAAAGGTGTCATCATTGCTGAAGCAAGAGAAGAAGCGCTTAAGGCTGTTAAGGAAATGATGTCTGATGGCGTTTTCGGTACTGCAGGCAGAACGATCGTTGTCGAGGAATTCCTGCGAGGGCCGGAGCTGACTGTGTTGGCCTTTGCCGATGGCAAAACAGTTAAAGCTATGGTTTCCTCACGTGATCATAAGCGTGCTCTCGATGGCGATATGGGTCTTAATACAGGCGGCATGGGTGCGATCGCTCCTGGTGCTGATCTTACAGAGGAACAACAAAGAGAGATGCATGAGCTGATTTTCCAACCGACGATTGATGCTATGAGAGCAGAGGGCTCGCCTTTTGCCGGTGTTATATATTTCGGTTTGATGCTGACTGCTGCCGGTCCCAAGGTCATTGAATACAATGCCAGATTTGGTGATCCAGAGACACAGGTCGTACTGCCTCTGCTGGAAACTGATTTTGTTGATATAATTGATGCCTGTATCGATGGAAAACTGGATCAACTGGAGATAAATTGGAGCGATAGATGTGCCTGCGTCGTTGTTATGGCTTCTGGCGGCTATCCCGGCAAATATGAAACCGGTAAAATAATAAGCGGTCTCGAATCTGCCGTGAAGCCGGGAGATGATGCTATAATATTCCATGCCGGTACAAGCAGAGATGGTAATGTAGTCAATACATCAGGAGGTCGTGTGCTTGGCGTAACAGCTCTGGCAGATAGCCGTGATAAGGCTATCGATAAAGCGTATGAGATCGTAGACAGAATTAGCTTTGACAATTGTCATTACCGCAGGGATATTGGGAGAACATGCTGAGAATAGGAATTTGCGGCGGGACCTTCGATCCTTTTCATAACGGCCATATGGCTTTGGTAAGTGCTGCGCTTGATAGTGGCAGGATCGATCAGCTGCTGGTTATTCCGGCTGGTGATCCGCCGCATAAGCAGCATGATCCTGTCATGCCAGCAGTTTATCGATATGAGATGACACGCAAGAGCTTAAGAGATTTGCCGTGTACAAGAGTGATCGACCTGGAGATTTTAAAAGAGGGAAGATCATATACTCTTGATACAGTTCGGATGGTTCGTGCAGAGTTTCAAGAGCCGACTGAGATATATCTGATCTATGGATCAGATATCATTTACGATCTGGAACGATGGCATGAGCCGGAAGCACTGCTGTCTGAGTGTACTATGCTTCTGGCTGTTCGAGGCGGTGACAATGAGAAGAGAGTCGCTAAGCTTGCGACAAGGCTTAACGAAAAATTCAACGCAAAAATCGAATTGTTCAAGGCTCCTAAAATTGAAGTATCAAGCACAGATATCAGAGAACGTATCCTCGCGGGAAAGAGCTGGAAAAAGTATGTGCCCGGTCCGGCGGCCGCGGTTATTAGTGATAATAATTTCTACAGGCTGATAACTTCATTGGAGAAGCTGAATACTGATGAGCGTGCTCTGGTTGGCAAGCTTGAGAGAAGCCTTTGGCCTTGGATGACACATAAGCGTCTGCTTCATTCAGCCAATGTTATGCTTTATGCTATTCATCTGGCTGAGCTGCATGGTTTAGATCTCTATCAGGCAGCCGTTGCCGGATTGCTTCACGATTGCGCCAAATGCTTACAACATGATCAGCTGATGGAATATGCCGCGAGAGCCGGTGATGATCAGCTGATGCAGGATGAACTGGTCCATGGCCCTGCCGGAGCTATTATGGCCCGAGAGATTTTTGGGATTGATGATTCTGAGATTCTAAGCGCTATTCATTTTCATACAACCGGACGCGCAGGCATGAACAAGCTGGAGAAAATTATCTTCCTTGCCGACAAAATTGAGCTGGGAAGGACCTATCAGGATCTCGAGCCTATAAGGGAGGCAGCTGAAACCAATCTCGAACGGGCTATGTTGATTTGCCTGACTGAGGTTGAGTCATTTTTACGAAGAAGCAGCAGACCGTCTCATCCTTATGCCCTGGAGGCTATAGCTGATATTAAGAAAAAACCGAAGGAAAATGATGTTAGTTGTATTTAACGGCTTTTTAATAGATAATAATAGCAAATAGAACTCCGCAATGGCATGTTTATGCTAAATAATGAGAGTTTTCAGAATTTATAAGGAGGGTGATAAATTGACCGCCGAAGAAGCAGCAGGAAAGATAGTTGAGATACTTGATAGTAAAAAAGCCCGTGATATCAGCGTTATCGATGTCGAAGGCAAGACAATACTGGCAGATAGGTTTGTAATAGCTACTGGCACGTCCGTAACACATATCAAATCTCTGGCTGGTGAAGTTGAATTTCAAATGAAGGATAAGTATGGCCGTGTGCCGGATCATGTTGAAGGATACGAAACAGGTCGCTGGGTTTTGCTTGATTTTGATGATGTAGTTGTACATGTTTTCCATGAGGAGGAACGTGATTATTACAGCCTAGAAAAATTATGGCAGCACAGTCGTGCTTGATAGATTTTGACAGATAATGTCATGAGGAAGCAGCTATGGCTGCTTCTTTTTTATGCCATTATCATAGCTGGAGGTGAGCAGAATGTCACAAGCTAAAACAAACGTTCGTGGTTGGCTGCTGATAATCTCACTTGCAGTGATAGCAAGCCTTACCTGGGACCTATTTACAGCTGAGCCTGATGGAATATCTGTATCGAGTTCATCAGATCAGAGCAATAATAGTGATAATGCAAATGAACAAATGCTTAAGCTTAATGAAGCTGTTTCAGATCAGGTGTCTGATCAGCCAAATTCTGAGGGCGTTGTCAGTTCGGAAGCAAGCGATGATCAGGAGAATGATGATGAGCTGAAACTGGTCAAAGAGAGATTCCCTGTTTACATAGTCGGGGCAGTGAACAAGCCAGGAATATACAAAATAGCACATGACACCTGCCTTTATGAGCTGATTGAACAGGCAGGTGGCTTAACCGAAACAGCGGCTGGAGATAGAATAAATCTGGCAGCTCGACTTAGTATGCATCAGCTGATCAGAATACCTACAAAAGAGGAATGGCTGTCGGAGCCGGACAAATATAATTACATGGACCCCGGAGCAGAAAATTCCCAGCATGATAATACTACTAAGCTCATAAATATTAATTCTGCTGACGCCGATCAGTTGGAGGAATTACCAGGCGTTGGACCATCAACAGCAAAAGCGATAATTGATCATCGCAATAAGAATGGACCATTTAAAACGATTGAAGAGTTGATGCTGGTACCTGGGATCAAAGAAAATCGCTTCGCCAGTCTTAGTGATTATATTACTGTCTGAACTATTTGATTATCTATCGGTATCAGTGAGAAGTATCGTCAATTATGCATAGTACCATGTGGAACAGTTGTCAAGAATTGACAGGTGTATTATTATGAAACGTGATGATTCAGAGCTAACATCTGAGTTTATACTTTTTTATTTGAATTTCAGGGAGGCATAATATGTCAGATTTCTTAGATCCGGTCTATAAACAGACCTTTCGTCATACAAGCTCACATATAATGGCACACGCTGTTAAGAGACTTTTCCCAAGTGCTAAGCTTGCGATCGGTCCAGCCATTGAAAATGGATTCTATTATGATTTCGATTATGATGGAACCTTTACAGCAGAGGATCTGAAGAGCATAGAGGCTGAAATGAAAAAAATCGTCAAGGAGCGTCTTGATGTTGAACGCTTCGAGCTTCCACGTGACGAAGCCAGAAAGCTCATGGTGGACAAGGGCGAGATCTACAAGGTCGAGCTCATCGATGAGCTTGGGGAGGATGAGGTTATTTCTTTCTATAAGCAGGGAGATTTCGTTGATCTTTGTGCCGGTCCTCATCTGCCAAACACAAATCTGGTAAAAGCCTTCAAACTGACTCAGCTTGCTGGTGCTTATTGGCGCGGCAGCGAGAAAAATAAAATGCTTCAGAGAATCTATGGAACCAGCTTCCCAGACAAGGATCAGCTAAAGCAGTATCTTGATCAGCTTGAAGAGGCTAAAAAGCGTGATCATAACAAGATCGGCCGTGAGCTTGGATTCTTCACAACCGTAGATTATATCGGTCAGGGTTTGCCGATCATGCTGCCCAAGGGCGCGAAAACATTGCAGATATTGCAGCGCTTCGTTGAGGATGAGGAAGAGAGACGTGGATATCAGATCACTAAAACTCCTTTTATGGCAAAATCTGATCTCTATAAAATCAGTGGACACTGGCAGCATTACCGTGAGGGCATGTTCATAATAGGAGATGAAAACAAGGCTGATGAGGAAGAGGTTCTGGCATTGCGTCCGATGACCTGTCCTTTCCAATTTCAGGCTTATCTGCAGAAAACCAGAAGCTATCGTGACCTGCCGATTCGCTATGGGGAGACTTCTACGCTGTTTCGTAATGAGTCTTCTGGTGAGATGCATGGTCTGATCCGTGTTCGCCAGTTTACAATTTCTGAGGGCCATTTGGTATGTGCACCAAGTCAGCTTGAGCAGGAATTCATGAATAGCCTAGATCTGGCGAATTTTATGCTCAAGGCAGTTGGTCTAGATGATGATGTCAGCTATAGATTCTCGAAATGGGATCCTGATAATCGCGAGAAGTATATCGGTGACGCGGATCAATGGGAAGCTGTTCAAAATACTATGAAGCAGATTCTTGACCATATGGAGCTTGATTATGAAACCGCAACCGGTGAAGCTGCCTTCTATGGACCTAAGCTGGATATCCAGATTAAGAATGTCTTCGGTAAAGAGGATACACTGATCACTATACAGATAGATTTCCAGTTGGCTGAGCGTTTTGGCATGTTTTATACAGACAGTGATGGTGAGAGGAAAAATCCTTATATCATACATAGAACCTCTATTGGCTGCTATGAGCGTACGCTTGCGCTGCTTCTGGAAAAATACGCAGGCGCGCTGCCGCTATGGCTGGCACCTGAACAGGGTCGAGTTCTTGCAATATCTGAGAAGCACGCGGACGCCGCCCATGAACTGGCAGCTAAGCTTCGTCTTGCGGGTCTGAGAATAGAAGTTGATGATAGAGCTGAAAAAATCGGTAAGAAGATTCGTGAAGCTCAGATGGAGAAGGTTCATTATATGATGATTCTCGGTGATCAGGAAATTGAAAATGGCACCGCCTCTGTCAGATCAAGACTCCATGGCGATCTTGGCAGTATGGAAGTAGATGCTTTGATCGCGAAAATGAAACAGGAGGTCAAGGATCTGGTTACCAGATAAGCTTCCTTGAATTGCCGGCAAACTGAAAATTGTAATTTCAATACGAGCCGGTCTGGTCCACAGGCCGGCTTTTGCCAGTATATTGTTATAGGTTCATGTGAATACTAAAAAATGTTAATGATTAAGGATACAAAAAAACTGCTCCAGTTGTCACTGCAACAGCTTTATGATTTGATGGTCGGAGTGAGAGGACTTGAACCTCCGGCCTCTTGG
>CAZSLR010000033.1:0-13451 GCA_964607635.1 uncultured Oscillospiraceae bacterium | reverse complement strand
GGAAGGAGGCGAAGCCTGATGTTGCTTCCAAAGCGCGTTAAATACAGAAGACAGCACCGTGGCAGAATGACAGGCAAAGCTACACGCGGCAACGTGGTAGTATATGGTGATTATGGCCTCCAGGCTACAGAACCATGCTGGATCACAAGCAACCAGATCGAAGCTTCCCGTATCGCTATCAATAGATTCATAAAGCGTGGTGGTAAAGTCTGGATCAAAATTTTTCCTGACAAGCCCGTTTCATCTAAACCTGCTGAAACTCGAATGGGTTCAGGTAAAGGTTCACCTGAATATTGGGTAGCAGTAGTTAAGCCCGGCAGAGTTTTATTCGAAATCGCCGGTGTATCTGAGGAAGTTGCACGTGAAGCCATGAGACTAGCTTCACATAAGCTGCCTTGTAAGACCAAGTTCATTGCTCGTGAAAAGGATGGTGACGTCAATGAAGCCGAGTGAAATTCGTGAAAAGTCAATTACCGAGTTGAACGAAGAGCTTGTTGAATTAAAAGAAGAACTCTTCAAGCTTAGATTCCAGCACGCCACCAACCAGCTCGAAAACCCCTTGAAGCTCAAGAGCGTCAAACGGGACATAGCACGTGTCAGAACTATCCTGCGCGAGCGCGAGCTCCAGGGCATTAAAGAGTAAGGGGGATTCGTATGAGTGACAGAAACCTCAGAAAAACCAGAGTTGGAACGGTGACCAGTGATAAAATGGACAAGACGATCGTCGTGTCTGTAGTTGAGCAGGTCCGTCATCCACTGTATAAGAAGATCATCAAGAGAACTTACAAGCTTAAGGCTCACGATGAAAACAATGAATGCAAGCCCGGTGACAAGGTCAGAGTGATGGAAACCCGTCCTATCAGCAAAGATAAGCGCTGGAGACTGGTAAACATTATTGAGAAGGCCAAATAACTCTGCCGCTGGTTTTCGGGAAGGAGGAAGATTATGATTCAAGTTCAATCAACCCTTAAATCCGCAGATAACACCGGCGCCAAGAAGCTGATGTGCATCAAGGTCCTCGGAGGATCATGGCGCAAGTATGGCAACATTGGTGATGTCATTGTCTGCTCGGTCAAAGAAGCAACACCCGGTGGCGTTGTGAAAAAGGGTGAAGTAGTAAAAGCCGTTATAGTTCGTACTAAGAGAGGTGTCCGTCGGGCCGACGGTTCCTATATCAAATTTGACGAGAACGCTGCTGTTCTGATCAAAGAAGATAAGAACCCACGTGGTACCCGTATCTTCGGCCCAATCGCCAGAGAGCTGAGAGACAAGGATTACATGAAGATTCTGTCTCTGGCACCTGAGGTTCTATAAGGAGGGATAAGCGCGATGTCAAAAGTACATGTAAAGAAAGACGATAACGTATTCGTGCTCACGGGTAAAGATGCCGGTAAGACTGGTAAAGTGCTGGAAGTTCTCTCCGATAAGGATCGTGTGATCGTCGAAGGTGTGAACATGTCCACTAAGCACAAGAAACCCCGTGGACGCAATCAGCAGGGCGGCATTATTCATCAGGAATCTGCCATCTCCAGTTCAAATGTAATGCTGGTATGCAGCAAGTGCAAGCGTCCAAGCAAAGTTGGCCGCAAGATTCTCGAGAATGGTGAGAAGGTGCGCGTCTGCAAGGCTTGTGGCGAGGTTATAGATACAGTTCGCCAGGCTAAGAAGTGATGGCAGCAAGGAGGAATAATTAATGTCCAGGCTGAAAGACAAATATATTTCAGAAGTAATGCCTGCACTGCAGGAAACCTTCAAATACAAATCAGTCATGCAGGTGCCCAAGCTTGAGAAAATCGTTCTCAATATGGGTGTCGGTGAAGTCAAGGATAATCCGAAAGCTCTAGACAACGCAGCCCGTGATATGGGTATCATCGCAGGTCAGAGACCGGTTATTACCAAGGCTAAGAAGTCAGTATCCGCTTTCAAACTGCGTGAGGGTATGGATATCGGTTGCAAGGTAACACTGCGCGGCGAGAAGATGTATGAGTTTCTTGATAAATTTATCAGCATCGCTCTACCAAGAGTTAGAGACTTCCGCGGCATTAATCCTAATTCCTTCGACGGACATGGTAATTATGCCATGGGCGCTAAGGAACAGCTGATATTCCCGGAGATCGATTATGATAAGATCGATAAGATCCGTGGTATGGATATCATCATCGTAACGACTGCTGAAACAGATGAGGAAGCAAGAGAGCTTCTAAGCCTGCTCGGTATGCCGTTCAGCAAGTAAGCGGGAGGAAAACGAACATGGCAAAAAAGTCAATGATTCTGAAACAGCAGAAGCCGGCTAAATTCAGCACACGGGCATATAATCGCTGCATGCTATGCGGCCGTCCCCACGCTTATATCCGTAAATATGGAGTGTGCCGTCTTTGCTTCAGAGATCTTGCATACAAAGGTCAGATCCCTGGCGTACGCAAGGCCAGCTGGTAATTGAACGTCAGGAAGGAGGAAGATTTATGCAGATAACAGATGCTATTGCTGATATGCTCACTAGAATTCGTAATGCCGGCACCGCCGGACATCCAACCTGTGAGGTACCGGCTTCCAACATCAAAAAAGAGATAGCACGTATCCTTCAGGAAGAAGGCTATATCACGAAATTTGAATACACACCTGATGATAAGCAGGGTGTAATCAAGATCACACTGAAATATGCAGGCAAGAAACCGGTTATTTCCGGAATCAAGCGTATATCCAAGCCCGGTCTGCGCGTTTATGCCAGTACTGAGAAAATGCCTAAGGTTCTTGGAGGTCTCGGTATCGCGATCGTATCAACTTCTCTAGGTCTCATGACTGACAAGAAGGCAAGACAAGAAAACGTCGGCGGAGAAGTTCTCGCTTACGTCTGGTAAAAAATAAGTCTCTGAAAAGAGATGATCGCATAAGCAGTCATCTCCTAATATCAAGAGCAGGAGGAAAAAGATATGTCAAGAATTGGCAGAATGCCGATTGCGATCCCAGCAGGGGTCGAAGTCAAAATTGAGGATCAGATCGTTACCGTCAAACGCGGTAAGGATGTGCTTACTCAGAAGATTCATCCTGATATGACTGTCAAGGTCGAAGACCAGAGTATCGTTGTTTCACGTCCTAGCGACGACAAGAAACATCGTGAGCTTCATGGTTTGACAAGATCACTGGTCAACAATATGATCGTTGGTCTTTCAGAAGGTTTCGCCAAAAATCTGGAAATCAATGGTGTTGGTTACAAGGCTACCAAACAGGGCAAAAAACTAGTCCTGAATGTAGGATTTTCACATCCTATAGAATTGGAAGAGCCTGAAGGAATCACAATTGATGTACCTGCAGCTAACAGAATTGTTGTTAAGGGTGCAGACAAGCAGATGGTCGGAGAAATCGCAGCAAAAATTCGTGCCTTCAGAACACCTGACCCTTACAAGGGCAAGGGAATCAAGTATGACTTCGAAGTTCTGAGACTCAAAGAAGGTAAAACCGGCGCCAAGGGCAAAGGTAAATAAGAAAGGGTGAGTAGACATGATAAGCAAGACGTGCAGAAATGAAGTACGCAGGCGCAAGCATCTGCGTGTTCGTAAAAAGATCAGTGGAACCGGTGCTCGTCCGAGACTCTGTGTCTTCAGAAGCCTTTCGCATATTTATGCCCAGGTGATTGATGATACAAAGGGTGTTACTCTGGCAAGTGCCTCTACACTCGATAATGAAATCAAGGATAAAGTCGGCAACGGCGGCAATGCAGCAGCTGCTGCAGAAGTTGGTAAACTAGTAGCACAGCGTGCGATCGCAGAAGGTATCGAAACAGTTGTTTTCGACAGAAGTGGATACATCTACCACGGCCGCGTAGCGGCATTGGCAGAAGCGGCGCGTGAAGCCGGACTGAAATTCTAAGCAGGGAGGTAATGTCATGCGCATAGATCCAAACACACTCGAACTCAAAGAGAAGGTCATACATATCGGCCGTGTTGCCAAGACCGTTAAGGGTGGACGTAATTTCAGATTCACTGCCCTTGTAATCGTCGGTGACGAAAATGGCCATGTTGGCAAAGGCCTCGGCAAAGCTGCTGAAATTCCCGATGCGATCCGCAAAGGAATTGAAGACGCTAAGAAGAATATGATCGAGGTTCCAATGAGCAACGACACTATCCCTCACGAGACGCTTGGTCGTTTCGGTGCTGGTAAGGTCCTGCTTAAGCCTGCTACAGGCGGTACCGGTGTTATCGCCGGTGGTCCTGTCCGTGCCGTTCTTGAACTGGCTGGAATTAAGGATATCCGTACAAAATCGCTCGGAACAAACAACCCTAATAATATGGTCAATGCGACTATTGAGGGTCTGAAGAATCTGAAATCTCTCGAGCAAGTAGCAAAGCTTCGCGGTAAATCCGTTGAAGAGATACTGTAAGGAGGTTCCGGGACGTGGCTAAAGTAAAGATTACTCTGGTAAAGAGCACAAACAGTGCTAACAAGAATCACATCGCAACAGTTGAGGCTCTGGGTTTGAGAAAAATAGGACAGAGTGTAGAGAAAGAGTCAAATGACGCTATTCTCGGCATGGTCCGCAGTGTAGCTCATCTGGTCAAGTGTGAAGAAGTATAAGGAGGTGTCCCGACATGAAGCTTAATCAACTTAGCCCTTCTGAGGGCGCAAGTCAGGTGGCATATCGCAAGGGTCGCGGCGCCGGTTCTGGTAATGGCAAAACAGCTGGCCGTGGTCATAAAGGTCAGAATTCTCGTTCAGGCGGCGGTGTTCGTCCTGGATTTGAGGGTGGCCAGATGCCAATTTACAGAAGACTGCCAAAGCGCGGTTTCAACAACAGCCGTTTTGCTCTTGACTATGTCGAGATCAACGTCAGTGACCTGGATCGATTCGAGGACGGAACTGTTGTTGACGCAGCAGTTCTCAAAGAATCCGGTGTTATCACATTGCCTAAGGTAAATGATGGTATCAAAATCCTTGGCAACGGTGAACTGACCAAGAAACTGACAGTCAAAGCAAACGCTTTCACAGCCAGTGCTAAAGATAAAATCAGCAAGGCTGGAGGAACGGCCGAGGAGGTATGACATGGGAGGCATGATCGACACCCTGAAAAATGCCTTTAAAATTCCAGATCTTCGTAAGAAGCTGCTATTCACATTAGGTATGCTCATTATATACCGTGTTGGAATTGCAGTGCCGGTTCCCGGCATCAGTTCCGCGGCATTTACTGATCTGATAAGCCGATTGGGGCAGCTTGGCAGTTTCCTGGACATCATTTCGGGTGGTGCCTTAAAACAGGTCTCCATTTTCTCAATGGGTATTACTCCGTATATCAACTCTTCAATTATAATGCAGTTGCTGACGGTTGCTATACCTGCTCTGGAGCGTCTTCAGAAAGAAGGCGATGAAGGTCGTAAAAAGATACAGCGCTATGTACGTTATCTGACGATAGGACTGGCTTTGATTCAGGCGACAGCCTTTTGGATGGCGACAAGAACTGCCTCCTCAAGCACACTTCCTGCAGCGATCAACGCAATTCTGATTATAGTAAGCTTCACTGCTGGTACAGCGTTTATCATGTGGATTGGTGAGCAGATCAATGAATCAGGTATCGGCAATGGCATCTCATTGATCATCTTCGCTGGTATCGTGGCCAGAGGCCCAAGTGCTGTTCAGCTGCTGTTCTCTTACTTCAGAAACTGGAGTGTAACAAGAAATATTTTTGTTTCGATTATTGTTACAGCGCTTGTTATTGTTGTATTTGTATTGATTATAGCTCTTGTTGTTTTCGTACAACAGGCAGAACGTAGAATCCCTGTACAGTATGCTAAAAAAGTTGTTGGACGCAAGATGTATGGTGGACAAAGCACATACCTGCCGATCAAGGTTAACCAGGCTGGTGTTATTCCTGTTATATTCGCTATGTCGATCGTTTCTTTGCCCTCAACTTTGGTATCCTTGTTTGGCAGTAATGGACCGGTAGCACGTTGGTTTATGAATTTCTCCGGAAACCCATTCTACTACCTGTTCTACGCTATGCTAATTATTGGATTCACATTCTTCTATTCGATGATTCAGTTCAATCCGATTGAGATTGCCAATAATCTGCAAAAAAATGGTGGGTTTATTCCTGGTATAAGACCTGGAAGACCGACATCCGATTTTATCAATTCAACATCGAGAAGACTATCATGGTTTGACGCGATGTTCCTGGTCATAATCGTTTTATTCCCAATCCTTATGAGTGCTGTAACAGGCATGCAGGGAATTTGGTTTGGCGGTACAGCGGTACTGATTCTTGTCGGTGTTGCTATTGACCTGGTAAATCAGATGGAATCACAAATGGTTATGCGCCATTATAAAGGATTCCTCGATTAAGTAATTAATATCATAGTGCTAAGCGAGGGGATCCTGTCAAATGACAGGATGCCCTTTTGCTCAGAAAAAGGAGAATGAGTCATGCAGCTGGTATTACTAGGTGCACCGGGTTCCGGCAAGGGTACTCTGGCAGCCGACCTAAAGAATATCTATAACATCCCACATATCTCGACCGGTGATATATTTCGCAAAAATATCAGCGAAAAAACCGATTTGGGTTTGAAGGCAAATGATTATATCAGCCAAGGTCAGCTTGTGCCGGATGATATTACAATAGATATGGTCGCCGACCGACTCGCGGAAGCAGATTGCGTCAACGGTTTTCTTCTTGATGGATTTCCGCGTACGATACCGCAGGCTGATGCTTTGACTGATATAATAGCTAGGTTAGACCGCAGTTTGACAGCAGTCATTAATGTAACGATATCAGATGAGATAGTTCTACGCAGACTTACGAATAGAAGAGTATGCTCAAATTGTGGATTAAGCTATAATCTGATCAGTCTTCCCCCAAAACAAGAGGGCATCTGTGACAAATGTGGCGGTGAGATCATACAGCGTGATGATGATAGCGAAGCAACAATCAAAAACCGTCTGGCAACATATCATAAGCAGACACAGCCGCTAGTTGAGTATTACCGCAAGCTTGGATTGATATTTGATGTCAGCAATGAAGGAAAACCTGAAGAAGCTGTGAAGATAGTACGTCGACACTTTGAGCAAAGGAACTAAAATGCTGAAAATTAAGAACGCAGATGAAATCAGGAAAATGCAGAAGGCCGGGGCTATTGTAGCTGATGTTCTGGAAATGATCAGAGAAATGATCAGGCCAGGTCTGACTACAATGGATATTGATAAGGCAGCTGAAGAGCTGATTCTTCGTTCCGGTGCCGTGCCTTCTTTCAAGGGATATGGCAATCCGCCTTTTCCCGGTTCCGTATGCGCTTCGATCGACCATGAGGTCGTGCATGGAATACCTTCAAAATCACGAGTGATAGAAGAAGGTATGTTAGTGTCCATAGATGTCGGTGCTTATATTGATGGATTTCACGGCGATGCTGCCAGAACCTATGCTGTTGGCAACACTTCCACTGAGAAGCTGGAATTGATGAAGGTAACTGAAGAATGCTTCTGGAAGGCAATTGAACTAGCTAAGCCAGGCTACAGACTCGGAGACTTATCAAATGCGGTTCAGCAACATGCTGAGAAGTATGGTTTTGGTGTTGTTAGAGAGCTTACAGGTCATGGTATTGGAAGAGATTTGCATGAAGATCCAGATTTACCGAATTATGGTCGTTCGGGTCATGGTTTGAGGCTTGAGCCAGGAATGGTCTTGGCTATGGAACCAATGATAAATCTTGGTACCAGAAGAATAGCACTCGAGAGTGATGGCTGGACCATTGTAACGGCAGACGGACGCCCATCTGCTCATTATGAGAACACATTTGCAGTCACCTCAGATGGCCCTTTGATTCTAACTATGCGATGATCAGTATGGAGTACACCGTTTTTGAGATAATCAAGCAGATGGGGATAACGCCAGGAATGGCAGTCATGTCTCTTAAGGGACATGATAAAGGCAGAATATATCTGGTAATTCAGAATGAGGGCAGTTTTGTCAAATTGGCAGACGGCAGACTCCGTGGATTAGGAAATCTGAAGAAGAAGAGAAACAGTCATGTCAAAACACTAGGACAAGCTGCTGAGTTCGACAATATTGGACAATTGTACAAGCTAAACGAAGATGATGCCAATGCAAATATCAGGATGATTATTGATGAATTCCTGAGCATGAACTAGAAGAGGAGGGATTACTTATGTCAAAAGAAGATATTATTGAGGTAGAGGGTATCGTAACAGATTCCTTGCCCAATGCTGTATTCAAAGTTAAACTGGAGAATGGCCATGAGATCATAGCTCATATTTCAGGTAAGCTACGTCAGCATTATATTAAGATTCTTCCCGGTGATCGTGTTACGATGGAGCTATCTCCATATGACTTAACACGTGGTCGGATAACATGGCGAGCGAAATAAAAAATAATACTTGATTATTTCGTCAAATCTGGTAAACTATTTTAGCATGTGCCTGCATATGTGAATGTTCAGCAGGCGATTAGAGGAGGTCAATGCAATGAAAGTAAGACCGTCAGTAAAACCTATCTGTGAGAAGTGCAAGGTTATCAAACGTAGAGGCCGTGTTATGGTCATCTGTCAGGATCCTAAGCACAAACAGAAACAGGGCTGAGCAGCTGCTTAGCCTTCTTGGCAACGACACGACAAGGGATGCGGCTGCTTTGATCTGTAATGGGTCATAGTTTTCCCACATTCGTGATTTTGAATAGAGTAAACATTAAACCTGTCTAATGATGGAGGTGCAAAGAATGGCACGTATTGCCGGGGTAGATCTGCCCAATGAAAAGCGCGTAGAGATTGCGCTTTGCTATATTTACGGTATTGGCAGAACCTTATCAAATCAAATCCTAGAGAAATGCGCCATCAATCCTGATACGCGCGTTAAGGATCTAACAGAAGATGAATCTTCAAAAATCAGAGACGTCATTGAGAACGAATACACCGTAGAAGGTGATCTCAGACGTGAAATCGCAATGAATATCAAGCGTCTTACAGAAATCGGCTGTTATCGCGGTCGCCGACACAGAATGGGTTTGCCTGTTCGTGGTCAGCGTACCAAGACTAATGCCCGTACCCGCAAGGGACCTAAGCGTACCATTGCAGGAAAGAAAAAATAAGGAGGTAACAGCATGGCTAAGGCGTCAGTCAAGAAAACGGCTTCCAGGCCGAAGAGAAGAGAGCGCAAGAATATTGACCGTGGTGCTGCCCATATTCATTCTTCGTTCAACAATACTATCGTTACAATTACTGATCCAGTTGGCAACGCGATTTCGTGGGCCAGTGCAGGTGGTCAGGGTATGAGAGGTTCACGTAAGGGAACTCCGTTCGCAGCTCAGATGGCTGCTGAATCTGCTGCAAAAACTGCGGTCGACCACGGTATGCGCTCGGTTGAGGTTTTTGTAAAAGGTCCGGGTGCCGGACGTGAAGCAGCTATCCGCGCTCTGCAGTCAGCCGGTCTTGATGTAACAATGATCAAGGACGTGACTCCAATCCCTCATAATGGCTGCAGACCGCCTAAAAGAAGAAGAGTCTGATTCCGGAGGTGTAAAGAATGGCTAGATATACAGACGCATCCTGCCGCCTTTGTCGTAGAGAGGGCGAAAAGCTCTTCCTCAAAGGTCAGAGATGTTATACAGGCAAGTGTGCCATCGCCAGAAGGAGTTTTGCTCCGGGACAGCATGGCCAGGGAAGAAAAAAAGTTTCAGAATATGGAACACAGTTACGCGAGAAGCAGAAGACCAAAAGATTTTATGGTGTGCTTGAGAGCCAGTTCCGTAAGACCTACGAGAAGGCAACCCGTATGCACGGTAAGTCCGGTGAGAATCTACTGATGTTGCTCGAACTGCGTTTCGACAATATCATCTATCGTATGGGTCTGGCTTCATCAAGAGCCGAGGCTCGTCAGCTGATAACTCATGGTCATTTTGCCATCAATGGCAAGAAGGCAGATATTCCTTCGATGCAGCTTTCTGCTGGTGATGCGATCGAGGTTCGTGAAGGTTCACGTAAATCTCCTAAGTTCCAGGATATGGACAGACGCAATGTGCCAGCCTGGCTCACCTTTGATCCAGAAGCGCTTAAGGGAACAGTTGTTCAGATTCCGACTCGTGATGATGTCGATCTGGAAGTCAAGGAAACCCTTATTGTCGAGCTCTACTCCAAGTAATGCACAGATTTTGTTCGCAGTTGCTTGCAGTTAATGAGCGCACGAAGGAGGATTATAATGATTGAGATCAAAAAACCTGTGATTGAATGCCTCGAACGCAGTGATGACGGATCATATGGAAAATACGCTATTGAGCCGCTTGAGCGTGGCTATGGTATAACACTCGGCAATTCACTCAGAAGAGTTCTTCTGTCTTCCTTGCCAGGTGCTGCTGTAACTGCTATCAGGGTAGAGGGCGTATTCCACGAATTTTCAACCGTAAAAGGCGTCATTGAGGACATGACTGAGATCATTCTCAATGTCAAAGGAATTCGTGCCAAGCTGCATGTTGATGGTCCTAAGACCGTTTATATCAGCACAGATGAAGGCCGTACAGGAGTCGTTACCGCTGGAGACATCGTAAGAGATGAGGAAGTAGAGATACTCAATCCTGATCATCCGATCGCAACGCTTAATGGTGATGGCAGACTCTTTATTGAACTAACTATCAATAAAGGTCGCGGCTATAATACTGCTGACCGTAATAAGTGGACAAGTCAGCCTATCGGTGTAATACCCATAGACTCGATTTTCACCCCTGTGAAAAAGGTCAACTACGCTGTAGAGAATACTCGTGTTGGTCAGTTCACTGACTATGACAAACTTACTATTGAAGTATGGACAGACGGTACAGTTGACGTTGCTGAGTCTCTCAGCATCGGTTCTGGTATCATGACTGAGCATCTGAGCCTTTTTATGGCTTTGACTGAATCAGCAGCAGGTCCCAG
Source organism: uncultured Oscillospiraceae bacterium (assembly GCA_964607635.1). Classification (GTDB taxonomy): domain Bacteria; phylum Bacillota; class Clostridia; order Saccharofermentanales; family UBA5734; genus JAAYFZ01. The sequence goes on along the minus strand of CAZSLR010000033.1, from coordinate 2,553 downwards.
CTTCAAGGATACAGATGAGAGCAGCAGTAAAAACCATGTTCTCGAAACAGTGATTGAGGATTTAGACTTCTCAGTTAGAACCTATAATTGCCTGAAGCGTGCAGGTATCAATTCAATCGGTGATCTGGTTGCCAGATCAGAAGAGGATATGATGAAGGTCCGCAATCTTGGCAAGAAATCACTGGAAGAAGTTATCCAGAAACTTGAAGAACTCGGATTGTCTCTGGCAGCTCTTGAAGAGTAATCAGAAACTAGATCCGTTTGTTAGGAGGTTAAACGAATGCCTGTTTATAGGAAGCTTGGACGCGCATCCGATCAGCGCAAGTCCATTCTGAAGAATCTGGTTACGGCTCTTATTGTTAACGGCCGCATCCAAACAACTACAGCTCGTGCACATGAAGTTCAGCGCATCGCTGAGAAGCTGATTACCACAGCTGTAAAGGAAAAAGATAATTTTACAACCCGTGAGATAACTGTTTCTGCTGCGAAGCTTGACGCGAAGGGCAGAAAAGTGCTTAAGTCCGCTACATCCAAGAATGGCAACGAATATGACGTTGTAGTTCGTGAGATGAAGAAGGAAATGGTACAGGTTGACAATCCGTCAAGACTGGCAGCACGCCGCAGAATGATGTTGTGGCTCAATAAGAGTCATGATGCAGCTGGCAAAGCCGTCAATCCTGTTAATCATATCTTCTCGGAAGTAGCACCTAAGTATGCTGATCGCAACGGTGGCTATACAAGAATCATCAAGCTTGGCGCCAGACGTGGTGACGCATCTGAAATGGCAATACTTGAACTTGTCTGATATTATCAGAAGCAGATAAATAGTATTCCAGGTAATAATACGGTTATAACCGTAATATACGGGGACAGGTATTGCCTGTCCCCGTTTTTTCAAATGAGGGAAATATGAGCAGAATCGTAGAGATAGATAATGTCACTTTTCATTACAGACAGCATCAGCAGGCTCCGCTTCTGGCTGTGGACAACGTCAGTCTTCAGCTTGAATCGGGACGACATACCGCTGTGCTTGGTCGAAATGGATCTGGCAAATCAACTCTGGCTCGCCTGATCAATGCGCTTGAACGTCCAGACAGTGGAACAATAGTCGTAGCAGGCATGAAAACTTCTGATGACAGTGTTGTCTGGGAAATTCGCAGTACATGCGGCATGGTATTTCAGAATCCTGACAACCAGATCGTTGGCACAACAGTTGAAGAGGATGTTGCCTTTGGCCCTGAAAATCTTGGCTATGAGCCCGGTCTTATCCGCAGCTCTGTAGATGAAGCACTGGCAAAAGTCGGCCTATCAGAGCAAGCTCAGCGTCCTCCGCATTTGCTTTCAGGGGGACAGAAACAGAAGTTAGCGATCGCCGGGATATTGGCGATGAGGCCAAGATGCCTTATTCTTGATGAATCTACCGCAATGCTCGACCCTGTAAGTAGAAGAGACTTCATGGAGCTTGTTCAAAAGCTGATAGTTGATGAAGGCATAACTGTCGTAAATATAACGCATCATATGGAAGAGGTTTTACTTGCTGACCATGTTTATGTTATGGATAAAGGCAGAATAGTATTAGAAGGCAGTCCTGCTGCCATATTCGATCAGGTAGAGAAAATTAAACTACTTGGTTTGGATGTACCGGTTCATATGGAGATTGCCTGGTTGCTTGCAAACCAGCTTAATAAACAGCTTGAGCCTCTTGAAACTGCTGTTTGGGAAGGCGCTGCTGCAGCTTGCCTGCGAGTTCTTAACAGTATAACTACTGATCAGGCGGCCGGTATACTGGAAAAAATCGATCGCGAGCCTGGTTTGTTCGAATCAGTCTTGAAGACTAGAATTGAGCCAGATACGACAGATGCAGTCATTACTGTGAATAATCTTTTTTATACATATAACAGAGGCACAACGATGTCTTCTGAAGCTCTGCACGATGTCAATTTTGAAGTTTATCGTGGAGAGTTATTCGGAATTATTGGACACAGTGGTTCCGGTAAATCTACTCTGATTCAACACTTCAACGGACTGATCAGACCTCAGTCAGGAACCGTTCATGTGCTTGGTTGGTCCGTATCTCAAAATTCTGATGTAAAAAAAATCAGAGAGAAGGCAGGTCTGCTGTTTCAATATCCTGAGCACCAGCTTTTTGAGGAAACAGTGTTCCAGGACATTGCTTTTGGCCCTAAGAGAATGGGACTTGACGCTAACGAGATCGATCGGAGAGTGCTCGCGGCAGCAGAGATTACCGGCATTGATCAGGAGCTGCTTGACCGATCACCATTTGAGCTTTCAGGTGGTCAGAAGAGACGTGTAGCGATAGCCGGTATCCTTGCAATGAAACCAGAGGTGCTGATTCTTGATGAGCCGGCGGCAGGTCTGGATCCTGCGGGCCGGGACGAAATTCTCTCATATGCCTCACAGCTCAGGGAAATGGGTGTTACAGTAATTCTCGTTTCTCATAGCATGGAGGATATATCGAGACTGGCAGATCGTGTACTTGTTTTAAAAAATGGAAGTGTTCATGCCTGTGGAAGCCCGGATGAAGTATTCGTT
>CAZSLR010000032.1:0-13776 GCA_964607635.1 uncultured Oscillospiraceae bacterium | reverse complement strand
TAAGGACGTCATCCATGAACTGCTGCCGCTTGTATGTGCGTCAGCAGTTCTGTCATGTCTAAGTGATCAATAAGGATTAGTGCGGAGGTAGATTATGAAACTTGATAAGCATAGTAATGTCCCGCTTTATGCGCAGCTTAAGGATCTTCTTATAGAGAGGATCGAAAATGGTCAATATGAGTCTGGCAGTAAAATACCATCTGAGCTTGTACTCTGCCGAGAACTGGATCTTAGCAGGCCAACTGTCAGACAGGCTGTGGCTGAATTGGTTTCCGAGGGGATACTAGTAATTGTCAAGGGCCGCGGCACCTTCGTAGCTGATCAGGCTGAGCAGTTTGAACTACAAAGATTTAACGCTTTTTCCTGCTCTTTTTTGATGATGAAGGAGCTTGAATCAATTACATTCGATCAAATAAGCAGAAGAGAACCCGATGAGGAGATTGAGAAGCTATTCGGTAATGCTGTCCAACAGCATGGCTGCTGGCAGATTGATTGGTCGATCAGGACTGACTCGGAAATAGTTGGCTGGTGCAGCTCACTGATCCCGGTCATGATGTTTCCTGAGCTTGCTGATGACCTGCGTATTGGTAAGAAAATGATTGACATTGTTGCCAATAAGTATGCCTATCTACCGCAAAAAGGAAATCTCAGGATGCAGGTTAGATCTGCCGGTGATGATGAGGCCAGATATCTTGATATCTCCAAGAGATCGCCTGTTATAGTTATGAATAGTACCTTAACCTCGCGAAGCAGCCATGTTTGTGAGTATATCAAGCTTATCTTAAGGCCAGATCTGGCAGCAGTCAGCTTCGAACAGAATAGACTGCAATAAGTATTTCTCATTAATACTGCTGATCTGATCTAAACAAAACCGCAGCTAATAAAATAAGGAGCTTTCTATTTTGATTTATCTTGACCATACCGCGACAATGATCCCGAACAAAGAACTGCTTGACTACTATGTTCAATGTGCGCTTGAATATCCAGCAAATCCAGCCTCTATACATAGTGCCGGGTTCGCGGCCAAGAAGGCACAAGCGACAGCAATAAACAAACTAGCTGAGATATTTGGCTGCAGACCGGAAGAGCTTCTTATAACTTCAGGCGGCAGCGAATCGATCAATCTGGCGCTCAAAGGCGCATTGGCAGCGAATAGGCGCTTAGGCCAGAGGATATTAATAACAGAGGGCGAGCATTCAGCGGTCACAGAAAGTGCGAAATGGCTTGCTGAGCATGGCTATACTATTGAGAGGATCGGCCTTACAACAGAAGGCGTGATTGATCTTAAACAGTTAGAACAGGCGTTGCAGAAGCCTGCTGCTATGCTTAGCTTGATTTACGTTAATAATGAAACAGGAGCGGTAGCTCCTTTGGATGAGATCGTTGGTCTTAAGAGCAGACTGCAGCCAGAGATGTTGATTCATGTTGATGGTGTACAGGCTTGCGGCAAGGTTAAATGGAATTTCAATAAACTCGGTATCGACATGTTTTCGGGCAGCGGTCACAAGTTTGGCGCGCCAAGAGGCATTGGCTTCCTGATCCATCGATATGGTATTCGAATTGAACCTCTTATTCATGGTGGCGGCCAACAGAGAGGGCTGAGATCAGGAACAGAAAACGTACCGCTTGTTATGACCATGGCAAAAGCAGCCGAGCTTGCTGTAGAGAATATCGATCAGAAAAATGAATATGTGAAGAGATTAAAACAGCAGCTTCTTGACCGGTTATCTGAACTGGGCGTATCATATATGCTGCTGTCGCCTGCAGATGCTGTGCCTGGTATTATAAGTATCGCTATTGATGGATTAAGAGGCGAGACCTTGCTTCATGCTCTGGAAAACAGCGGAATATTTGTTTCAACCGGCTCGGCATGTTCTTCGAAAAAGCGTGAAGAGAGCTCGGTGCTCAGGGCAATGAAGCTTTCTGAGGAAGCGATAAATGGCAGCATACGTATAAGTATTGCTAAGAGCAATACGATCGAGGAAATTGATACTGTTGCAGAAGCGATCAGCCAGGCTGTCAAATGGCTGGTCAGGAGGTAAGAATGACTGAGGATAAAATAGATAACTCAAACAAGCAGCTGGAATTGGCTGCTACGGAAGAGTTGATACTGATAAGGCTGGGAGAAATTGCGCTAAAGGGCATGAATCGCGGCAAGTTTGAAGGGCAGCTGATGCGTAATATCAGGTTCAGCCTGAGAAGTATCGGGAAATTTGATATTAAGCAAAGCCAATCGCGTGTATGGGCAAAACCTTTGGATTCTGATATTGATATGAAAGCAGCGGTTGATGCAATCAGCAAGGTATTCGGTATTGTATCTGTAAGCCCTGTCAGAAGCTTCAGAGGTGGAATTGATCAAATTTCGCTGCAAGCTATCAGATATGTTGAACAGCTTTTCGCTGATGGCAGCAAGCGCAGCTTCAAGGTAGAGAGCAGGCGTGGAGATAAAAATTTCCCGCTCAAATCACCTGAGATCAGCAGAGAGGTTGGCGCAGCTCTGCTGCAGGCCTATCCTGACCAGCTGACAGTTGATGTCAATAAACCTGATTTTGTTTTCTATGTAGAAGTTAGGGACAGCAATTATATTTATCATACAGTTATCAAGGCGCAAAAGGGTCTGCCTGTTGGTATGGGAGGAAGAGGGATGCTGCTGCTTTCGGGTGGTATCGATAGTCCGGTGGCGGGCTACATGATGGCATCACGTGGCATGCAGATAGAAGCGATTTATTTTCACGCCTTTCCTTTTACCAGTAATCAGGCAAAAGAGAAGGTTATTGAACTTGCGCGTCTCCTGACACCTTATGCCGGTCGTATCAGGCTGCATATCGTAAACTTCACAGATATCCAGCTTAATATACGAGATGACAGCCCAACTGATATGATAACAATTGTTATGAGACGAATCATGATGAGGATCGCGGAACGTTTGGCGGTCAGTCGTGGATGCAAGGCGCTGATAACCGGTGAGAGCCTTGGTCAAGTAGCAAGTCAGACCTTGGAAGCTCTTGTGACAACAGACTCAGTCGTCACATGTCCGGTCTTCCGTCCTCTGATTGGTCTTGATAAAGATGACACTGTTCAGATCGCCAGAAAAATCGGAACCTTTGAAACGTCAATTTTGCCTTATGAGGATTGCTGTACCGTTTTTGTTGCCAAACATCCTAAAACACATCCTTCGCTTGAGCATGCTGATGAAGCAGAGGTGAATCTGAATATTGAGGCTCTGGTCGAGCAAGGTCTTAATGATATCGAGGTGATCGATCTGTGAAAACAGGTAAGCTGACACCACAGGAGCTTAACGAGATAGTTTTCAATAGACTGCCGCCATTGGGACCAGGTATTGTTTGCGGACCGGGTAATGGATTGGACTGTGCGGCTGTTGATTGCCCGCCAGGGAGCCGCCTGATCATGTCAAGTGACCCCATTACCGGCGCAGGTAAGGATATTGGCAGATTGGCGGTACATGTGTCCTGCAATGATCTTGCTGCATTCGGTGTCAAGCCTGAGGCGATCATGCTGGTGATCATCGCACCTGTTACTGCTGAAAAGGAGCAACTCATTGAGATTATGGAGCAGGTTTCCGCAGCGTGTATTGAACTAGGCACTTCCATTGCCGGTGGTCATACGGAGATCAGTGACGCTGTCAACAGGTTTATATTGACGGCTACAGCGGTCGGTTTTGCCAGCGGTGAATTGATTCAGTCGAATGGCGCCAGACCGGGCGACAGTCTTATTATGACAAAAACCGCAGGGCTGGAAGGTACGGCTATCATTGCAGCAGATTTACCTGATAGATTGACCGGCTGCCTGAGCACAGACGAATTAGAAGCTGCTATGTCAATGATCAGTAAGATCAGTGTTGTTCCTGATGGACTCTGTGGCAGAAGAGCAAGCGTTCATGCAATGCATGATGTAACCGAAGGCGGTATTATGGGTGCGGCCTGGGAAATGGCAGAGGCAGCAGGTTTAGGGTTGGAGATCAGAAGAGATCTGATACCGGTTGATGATCTAACAATGAGAATTTGTAATCATTTGGGAGTAGATCCATACAGGCTGATCAGCAGCGGCTCAATGTTATTCGCCACAGATAATCCTGAAGCTTTGCTTGTCGAGCTGTCTGCCGCAGGAATTGGAGCTGCCGAGATAGGTTGTTTCACGAAATCTGCAGAAAGAGTATTTGTCGCAAATGACGGAACACATGATCTGGCACAGCCAGATAGAGATGAGCTTTACAAATTGATCTAATAATGTAGAATAGTTTTGATATATATGGTTTCAAGCCAGGAGGTTAATCGAATGACATATTCCAAGCTCTCACAAACTGATCCTCAGATCTATGAGGCAATTTTACAGGAAACAAATCGTCAGCGTTCCAAAATTGAGCTGATAGCATCTGAAAACTTCGTAAGCGAAGCTGTTCTCGAGGCATGCGGTTCTCCGCTCACAAACAAATATGCAGAAGGTTATCCAGGTAAACGTTATTATGGTGGCTGCGAATATGTTGATATAGCCGAGAATCTTGCAATTGATAGAGCGAAGCAGCTTTTTGGTGCCGAGCATGTTAATGTACAGCCTCATTCCGGAGCGCAGGCAAATACTGCGGTATATTTTGCCATGCTGGAACCTGGAGATACGATCCTTGGTATGGATCTGGCGCATGGCGGACATCTTACACACGGTATGGCAAAAAATGTTTCCGGTAAAACCTACAAGGCAGAGAGCTATCAGGTCGATCCTGAGACATCACTAATTGATTATGATGCTCTGAGAGCAAAGGCTCTTGAGGTTAAGCCTAAAATGATAGTTGCTGGTGCCAGCGCTTATCCAAGAGTAATAGATTTCGCGAAATTCCGTGAAATAGCTGATGAAGTCGGAGCTTTATTATTTGTAGATATGGCTCATATTGCAGGTCTTGTTGCTGCAGGTCTGCATCCAAGTCCGGTTCCATATGCTGATTTCGTTACTACTACTACACATAAAACCTTGCGTGGTCCGCGCGGAGGCATGATCATGTGCAAGGAACAGTATGCAAAAGCAATTAATTCAGCTGTTTTCCCAGGACAGCAGGGTGGACCATTGATGCACATAATCGCAGCAAAAGCAGTCGCTTTCCTCGAGGCGCTTAAGCCTGAATTCAAACAGTATCAGCAGAGTATCCTTGACAATGCACAGGCACTTGCTTCAGGTCTATTGAAACGTGGAATCAAGCTGGTTTCTGGTGGAACAGATAATCATCTCATGCTTGTTGACCTCAGAGGCACAGGTGTAAGCGGCAAGGAATTGCAATATCGACTTGATGAAGTTAATATTACCTGCAACAAAAATGGCATCCCATACGATCCAGAGAAGCCGACAATAACTAGCGGTGTGCGTCTTGGAACTCCAGCCGTTACAAGCAGAGGCATGACAACATCCGACATGGATGAGATCGCTGACCTGATCAGCTTGACATTGACCGATTATGAAGGCTCAAAGGCTGATATAATCAAGCGTGTAGACGCGATCACCTCAAAATACACTCTATATCCGGAGTACTGATTAATTATGAAAGAAACCCCTTCAGAACCTGGTCCTGCGATTAATAGCCGGCAGCCGCTGGCTTATCGAATGGCGCCCGTAAATCTCGATGAGTATGTAGGCCAGGAGCATATACTGGCTAAAGGGAAAATGCTAAGAAGGATGATCGAAGCTGATAGACTCAGCTCGATCATCCTTTTTGGCCCTCCGGGCACCGGCAAGACTTCTCTGGCCAGAGTAATCGCAGCTCAGACAGCCGCTGGTTTTCAGAAGCTTAACGCCGTTACATCAGGTGTAGCTGATATTAAACGGGTAATTGCCGATACAATAAATCCAATATTGAACCCATCCGGCAAGACAGTGCTGTTTATTGATGAGATTCATCGCTTCAATAAAGCTCAGCAGGATGCTTTGCTGCCTCATGTGGAGGATGGCACATTAATTCTGATCGGAGCTACAACTGAGAACCCTTTTTTTGAGGTGAACAAAGCACTGATCTCAAGATCTACAGTTTTTCAACTGTTTCCGCTTGATGAAGAGCACATAATTCGAGTGCTCAACAACGCGTTGACCGATAAAGAGCGGGGACTTGGCAATTTTGATGTGAACTTAAGAGGAGAAGCTCTTCTATATATAAGTAATCTATCAAATGGAGATGCGCGTATCGCTTTGAACGCACTTGAGCTGGCTGTTACTACAACACCTGCTGATAGTAATGGTACGATCGTTATCGATCAATCTGTAATTGAAGATTGTATGCAGAAGCGAAGTATTTCCTTTGATAAAAATGGCGAAGGCCACTATGACAACATCAGCGCTTTTATTAAGTCAATGAGAGGAAGCGACCCTGATGCTGCTGTTTTCTATCTGGCGAGAGCTCTTCATGGTGGTGAGGATATTGAGTTTCTGGCAAGAAGAATTCTGATTTGCGCTGCGGAGGATGTTGGCTTAGCGAATCCTCAGATGCTGGGTATCGCTCTTGCAGCTTATCAAGGGATTACTATGATAGGTATGCCTGAAGCTAGAATATTGCTTGCTGAGGCTGCGATAGCTGTAGCAACAAGCCCTAAATCCAATGCTGCCTATTCTGCTGTTGATTCGGCACTCGCCGATATAAATAGACGTCAGACAGGTGAAATACCTATGCATTTACGTAACGCACCGGCAAAAGGAATGGAAGCTCTTGGTTATTCGCAAGGATACAAATATGCCCATGATTATGAGGGGAACATTGTAGATCAGGAGTATTTGCCATCTGCTATCGCAGGTACTATTTACTATAAACCTACAGCAAATGGTTATGAAGCCAGAATCAAGGAATGGCTTGATAAAAGGAGGAACAAGAAAAATGGCACTTGAATACAGTATAGGCTATGGCAGAGAGCGGCAGTCATTTGCTCTACCTGAGGCTAATCTGTTGATGGATATGAAAGCAAAAGTGCCTGATCAGATGGTTGATGAAGACGATCTGATAAGACAGGCTCTAGCTCAGCCGATTGGTACAGATAGAATTGGTGACATCTGCAGACCTGGCGAAAAAATATGTATTATTACAAGTGATATTACCAGACCATGCCCTTCGTATAAGATTCTTCCTCCTTTGCTGGAGGAGCTTGAGGATGCAGGCGTATATCCTGAAGATATTACTGTCGTGTTTGCTTTGGGAAGTCATAGACGACACACTGAGGAAGAGAAGAAAAAGCTTGTTGGTGAGGATGTATATGCCAGAGTTCATACTGTTGACAGCGACCCAGAGGATACAGTCTATCTTGGTATGACTCAATATGGCACACCAGTGAATATAACTTCATTTGTAGCTCAAGCAGATCGCAGAATTTGTCTGGGCAACATAGAGTATCATTATTTTGCCGGTTATAGCGGAGGCGGTAAAGCGATCATGCCTGGTGTCTCTGATCGTGCTGCGATTCAGGCAAATCATAGCAGAATGGTTGAGGAGTGTGCCAGAGCGGGTGCGATAGATGATAATACACTGAGGCTTGATATAGAGGAGGCCGCAGATATCTGTGGATGCGATTTTATCCTCAATGTAATACTTGATGAGCAGAAAAATATCATCGCCGCTGTTGCAGGCGATCATCGTCTTGCCCATAGACAGGGGTGTAAAATACTTGATGATATTTATAAGATCAAGATACCTAAGCGTGCAGATATAGTTATTGCGACACCCGGCGGCTTTCCCAAGGATATAAACTTATATCAAACACAAAAAGCGCTTGATAACGCTCAGCATGCCGTTAAGCCCGGCGGGATAATCATACTTGCCGGTCAATGCTCTGAAGGCTATGGTGAGCATGTGTTTGAGGAATGGCTTCTGAACGCTGATAAGCCCCAGGATCTTATAGAAAGAGTGGGCAGAGAGTTCCAGCTTGGCGGTCACAAAGCAGTCGCTATAGCAATGGTTCTCGAGAAAGCACAGGTGTTCTTTGTCTCAGATATGCCACATGCAGAGGCCTCACGCACCTTTATGACTCCATACAAAACAGTTGAGCAGGCCCTTGGAGACGCACTTCATATTATGGGAGAAGACGCAAGTGTCATCATCATGAGCCATGCCGGCTCAACCTTGCCGGTCTGTGAATGAATTCAATCTCTGTAGTAAATCTATACAATTCCCATAACATTGCTAGGATAAGCCGCAAAAAGTAACTTGAGTTACTACAGCATAATTGGGACAGGCATAAAGTATAACAGGAAAGCTGAGTTCTAGCTGCTGACCATATATACATCAGCCTGGTTATTTCGTAAGATATTATCTGGCCTGAAATCAATATTGATATTATGAAAGGATGACATAATGAGCGAGAAGAAAAGAGTCTATCTGGACTACGCCGCAACCACTCCGGTAAGATCCGAGGTACTGGAGGTCATGCTTGATATATACAGAGACAACTTCGGCAATCCTTCATCTTTTTATCAGGAGGGTCAGAAGGCAGCAAAAATAATCAGTAGTTCAAGAGAAACTGTTGCGGACTGCATTGGTGCCAAACCAAATGAAGTTTATTTTACATCTTGTGGAACTGAATCTGACAACTGGGCAATCAAAGGCGCAGCCATAGCTCAGGCAGAGAAGGGTAAACATATTATTACCTCAAGCATAGAGCATCATGCTGTTATTCATCCTTGTGAAGCTCTGGCAAGACAGGGCTACGAAATAACATGGCTTGATGTCGATCAATACGGTCTGGTTGATCCTGAAGCTGTAAGACGGGCAATCAGGCCTGATACAATTCTAGTATCTATTATGATGGCTAATAATGAGATTGGAACAGTACAGCCGATTGCTGAAATTGGTAAGATATGCAGAGAGAACAAGGTGCTGTTTCATACAGACGCGGTACAGGCAGCAGGAGCACTTAAGCTGAATGTAAAGGAACTGAATGTAGATCTTCTGTCTATTTCAGGTCACAAAATGTATGCTCCAAAAGGAGTTGGTGTTCTTTATATCAGATCAGGTGTCAAAATAGCTAATCTGTTGGATGGAGGAGCGCAGGAGAGGACAAAAAGAGGCGGGACTGAGAATGTTGCTGGAATAGCGGCTTTGGCAAAAGCTTTTGAGCTGGCGGTTTCGGAAATCAACGATAACTCGGACAGGCTTAGCAAGCTAAGAGACAGGTTGATCGATCAGGTTCTGACTGAAATACCACATGCCAGACTTAATGGCCACAGGACTAGCAGATTACCAAACAATGTCAATATCTCTTTCGAGTTCATTGAAGGTGAATCGATCCTGTTGATGCTTGATCTTCTTGGCTACAGCTGTTCAAGCGGCTCGGCATGTACATCAGGATCGCTTGATCCATCACATGTTCTTCTGGCAATCGGCCTGCCTCATGAGATAGCACATGGATCACTAAGAGTAACTTTTGGTAAGGATAGTAAGGAAGAGGACGTTGACAGACTCACAGCAGATTTGAAAAATATAGTTCAGAGATTGAGGGACATGTCTCCTTTGTATTCTGACTATCTTAAGGCACAAAAACAATAATAGCTTAACTCAGTTAAATCATTTTAAGGAAAGCAGGAGAAAATATGCAGTATAGTGACAAGGTTATGGATCATTTCATGAATCCCCGCAATGTTGGTGAAATTGAGGATGCCTCAGCTAGTGGAACAGTAGGTAACGCAAAATGTGGTGATATCATGAAGGTAGATCTGAAGATCGAAGATAATATTATCGTAGATGCCAAGTTTAAAACCTTCGGCTGTGGTTCAGCGATCGCGACCAGCAGTATGGCTACTGAAATGATTATTGGCAAGACTGTCGAAGAAGCATTAAGTATAACGAATAGAGCTGTTGCTGAAGCTCTTGATGGACTGCCTCCTATAAAAATGCACTGTTCATTATTAGCTGAGCAGGCTGTTAAAGCTGCTATCAAGGAATATTATGAGAAAACTGGCAAGCTAAACGATGATAACAGGCATTTGTTTGATATGTTGGAGGAAGATCCACACTAATGATTGATAAATTAAGCATAACGGCCGTGCCCGACAAGCGGGATAGACCGAAGAGAGTAATGCTTGGAATCAGCGGCGGAGTAGATAGCTCTGTCGCTGCTTTGTTGATGCAGCAGGCCGGTTCAGAGGTAATCTGCATGACAATGATTACAAACGAAGAGGGCTGGCTTGCTGCAGAGGATGCAGCAGCTATTTGCTCAAGTCTTGGAATCATGCATATTATTCAAGATGTAAGACAGGATTTTACTGATTCGATTATAAAGAATTTTGTATTTAGCTATACTAGCGGCAGAACACCTAATCCGTGTATCAGCTGTAATCCCAAATTTAAGTTCGAGCTGCTTTATAAACTTGCTCGCGAACATGAATGTGATGCTGTAGCTACTGGACATTATGCTCGTGTTAGACTTAATAGCAATGGGCGTTACGCGATGGAGAGAGCACCTGTAGGCTTCAAGGATCAGTCTTATTTTCTCTCTAGACTAAGGCAGGAGCAGTTGTCAGGACTGTGGTTTCCTCTTGGCAGCTACGAGAAGCCGGTCGTTCGTGAGATCGCGCACAAGCATGGCCTTAAGATAGCTGATGGCAGCAGTATCGGTCATAAACCCGATAGTCAAGACAACTGCTTCGTTCCAGGTAATTATGCCGATTTCATACAAGATTATCTGCAGGTCAATGCCCCTGAGCTTTTGTATCTGACCAGGCCTGGAAAAATAATAGATGAGAATGGGCAAGTTATAGGAAAACACAAGGGGCTGGTCCATTATACAATAGGCCAGCGAAAGGGCTTTGAGGTTAAGACCACTGACAGACTCTTTGTTATTGGTCGAGATATTGAGAGTAATACACTGAAGGTCGGAGCTCATGAAAACCTGATGCGTAGTGTGATTGAGATATCTGATGTTGTTTATTCGGGTATTGAGATAATTGATCACCCTATAAGGCTTAGCGGCAGAATCAGACACTCTGCACGTGACGCAGATTGTATTGCAAGACCTTCATTGACAAACAATAATCTGGTTGTCGAATTTGATCATCCTGTTTCTGCACCTGTTGCAGGACAGAGCTGTGTTCTTTATCATGAAGGTGCAATAATCGCTTCCGGATTTATTGAAGATTCATTCAACTAGATCTTATATTGAACTGGTTCGCGTTCGACATAATATGTAAGCTTATCAACACCTACTGACAATAGCCAATCTTTCTTCTCCGCAAAAATCAAAGCAGCATCTCCATAATGATGACTGTCTGAGCCTATAGAAATATGCTTTCCTCCAAGTTCAATGAAGCGTTTGATGATTGCCGGGTCAGGGAAACTGTTTTTGAGATCGTATCCCTTTGAGCGCATTCGTACTGTTGTTCGGGTATTGATCTCAAGGCATTTTTCGCTCTCTGCCATTTTTTTAAAGAGACTATCAAACTCATCAGGAGCATGTTTATATAGCATTTTTGCACTGCCTGATTTGTTGTATCTTGACACATAATCAAAATGACCCAGGATATCATAATCTTGAACTGCTGTAATCATCTCAAGCATTGCTGTTATTGCTCTCGGATACACGATCTCAATTCCATCATCAAAAAAGTGTTCGTCTATATATGGGTCCTTGCCATTAAACACATGCATTGACAGGATCACACTGTCAAAAGGATAGCTGGCCGTTAGCCATTGCAAATGATTACAGAGATGCGGCAGCCAGCCAAGCTCGGCGCCAATTAAAAAAGCAGTTTTACCTTGTGCTTGCGCATTGTCTGGTGCAAGACGAAGAGGTGAGAGGGCAGAGAAGAAATCATCCGGATCGAAAATGTCTTCATAACCTCGCTCATAAAACATATCTTTTTCATAATGGTCAGTCAGGCATATTCCATCGAGTCCTTTTTGAGCGGCGTCGTCTAGTAATTGATAAATCGTCTGACTGGCATCATGTGACCACGGACTTACATGTGAGTGTGTATCAAAAAACATATATTACCTCGAATCATTTCTTTGCAAACTATATAGATTATATATCAGATATCAGCGGCTGTCATGGTCACATGAGTTTCTAAAACTATTGCTGTATCATAGATGCCTTTATTTTACGTTGTTTGTGATATAATTTATTCTGTTTGGAAAGGAGTAAGTGCTCAGTCATAGTAGTAATTTATCAATGAGCACTGTAAATATTATGAAGGAAGAAAAAAAGCTTAACAGCAAACCAGAAACTAAGAAGACTGAAAATAGTGAGAAGATCAAAAAACTTAAGAAGGAACTTGGAGTAGAGTACTCGAATCTCTGGGATATTGTCAGCAAAGACGATAAGGAATTTGCTTACTCTTTTGCCGAGGAATATAAAAAGTTCCTTGACTTGGCAAAAACAGAACGAGAATTCGTAACAGTCATGGTTGAAACTCTTGAGGAGCTTGGCTATGTTGAGCTTGGCAGCAAAGAGCGCTTGGAACCAGGTGATAAGGTCTATAAAAGCATCAAGGGAAAAGCCATGGCTGCCGCTGTCATCGGGCGCAAGCCTTTTACCGATGGTATGAATCTCATCGGAGCTCATATAGATGCGCCTAGGCTTGATCTTAAACCAAATCCGGTTTATGAAGACAATGAGCTGGTTCTGATGAAAACACATTACTATGGCGGCATCAAGAAATATCAGTGGGCTGCTATTCCTCTGGCTATGCACGGAATCGTGTTTTTAAGAGACGGCAGCCCAATGACTATCTGCATTGGCGAGAATGATGATGAGCCTGTTTTAACAGTTACTGATTTATTGCCGCATCTAGGCTCTGAGCAGATGTCACGCAAAGCCACAGAAGTAATAAAGGGCGAGGATCTCAATATTCTCATTGGTGGTCTGCCTTATCCTGACAAGGAAACATCAGGACGTTTCAAGCTGGCTATTTTACAGCTTCTTAATAAGAAATACGGTATTACTGAGAGAGATCTCGTAACAGCTGAAATTGAAATCGTGCCAGCTCAGAAGGCCAGAGATGTTGGTCTTGATGCCAGCTTCATCGGTGCCTATGGTCAGGACGATAGAGTTTGTGCATATACCGCAATGAGTGCTCTTACAAGCCTTGATAAAACAGATAAGACTGCTGTTTGTCTGCTGTTTGATAAGGAAGAGATCGGCAGCGATGGCAATACAGGTGCTCAATCAAGGATATACGAATATCTGCTCTATGAGCTATATGTTAGAAGCTTGCCAGAAAAAACTGCGCCTTCGCAGCTGGATTTCCAGCTTGCACTGCAGCAGAGCGCTCTTCTGTCCGCTGATGTGACGAATGCCTTTGACCCAACCTATGCCAGTGTTTCCGATCCGCGCAATAACAGCTATATCAACCGTGGCATAACACTTGTAAAGTATGTTGGTTCACGAGGCAAATACGGCACCAGCGACGCGAATGGCGAGTTCTTCGCGAGACTGGCAAACCTGCTTGATAGCAATAACGTAAAATGGCAAACAGGTGAGATGGGTAAAGTTGATGCTGGCGGCGGCGGTACGATCGCGAAATTTCTGGCTCATCTGGGCATGGAAGTTATTGACTGCGGTGTGCCTGTACTATCAATGCATTCAACCTTCGAAATTACGAGCAAGATCGATGTTTATTATACTCATCTCGCGTATCAGGCATTTCTGCGTGACTATTGATAAGTCTGCCTATGCAGGTTAATTTTGAAAACGAATTCAGTTTAGTTCATGGCTGTCATATCTGTCCGCGCGAATGCGGTTCGCCGCGGACAGCTGAGCGGCCCGGAGTATGCGGAGCCACAGGAGGCTTCGCATCTTTTCG
>CAZSLR010000031.1:12501-14028 GCA_964607635.1 uncultured Oscillospiraceae bacterium | reverse complement strand
ACATACCCCCATAACGGACTCTCACCGTCAAGTGAAGTGCCATGCGTGGCACACTAAAATACCGCCTCGCCTCATAAGAAGCAAAGCGGTGATTTTTTGTCTGTCGGATCAAACGGGCAGTATGACCCGACTGGTAAAAGGATTGCTATTAGTTATTTGATTCCTTGGTAAGTACGTCGAAGGCAACAGCAGCCAGCAGAACGAAGCCTTTGATAGCCTGCTGCCAGTCAATACCGATACCCATGATGGACATACCGTTGTTGATAACACCCATAACGAGAGCACCGATGATTGCTCCCATTACTGTACCAACACCACCTGAGGCTGAAGCACCGCCGATGAAGCAGGCAGCGATAGCGTCAAGCTCGAAGCCGTTACCAGCTTTTGGTGTCGCGGCATTTAGTCTTGCTGAGAAGACGATACCAGCGATGGCTGCCATGAAACCCATATTGGTATATACGGCAAACATCATTCGGTTGGTATTGATACCAGACAGTCTTGCAGCCTTCTCATTACCGCCCATAGCGTAAACTCGGCGGCCGACAACCGTTTTTGATGCAACGAAATTGTAGATCATGAAGAGCAGTCCAATGAGGATAAGAACAACAGGCACACCCTTGTATTTGGCCAGCGAATAGCCGATGAAGCCAATAACCAGTGCCATTACAACTATTTTAAGCAAGTCCCAGATCAGCTTAGGTGGTTCAAGATCGTATTTTTTCTGCTGTACTCTCTTCTGGAAAACTCTGAAGATCGCGATCAGTACCAAAACAGCTGTAGCTGCTATAGCGGTTCCGTTTATACCCTCTATCTTGAGGAAATCTCCTACGAATCCGTTGGAGATGTTCTCATAAAGCTTTGGATAAGGTGTAAGTGTTCTGCCTCCTAGTATGACCATGGTCAAACCGCGGAAGATAAGCATGCCGGCGAGTGTAACGATAAATGGCGGGATATGCATGTATGCGATGAATACACCGTGAAAAGCACCGATCGCCAGGCCAAGTGCCAGCAGTATCAGGATCGCCGGTACTGTGCTGACATTCTTAGTTACAGTCAGATAGCCACCTATAGCACCAATGATGGCTACGATGGAACCTACTGAAAGATCAACATAACCGGATATGATAACAAAAACCATACCCATTGCCAGTATCAGAACATATGAGTTCTGCAGGATCAGATTATTGACATTCTGTGGCTGCAGCAAGATTCCGTTCGTTCTGAACTGGAAAAATATGATAATGATAAATAGCGCGACATACATCGCATTTTGTTTCAGGTTCTGTTTAATAAACCTACGAATCTGATCCATTAATTATCCCTCCCACGACTACTCAGAATCATTTTCATGATCGTTTCCTGTGAAGCCTCTGACTTTTTAAGCTCTCCACAGATGGCGCCTTCGTCCATTACATAAATTCGGTCGCACATACCAAGTATTTCAGGCATTTCAGATGAAATAAATATGACGCCCTTGCCAGCAGCTGCCAACTCATTGATAATACCATAAATCTCGTATTTGGCGCC
>CAZSLR010000031.1:0-12401 GCA_964607635.1 uncultured Oscillospiraceae bacterium | reverse complement strand
TCTGATAGATATGCGATACCGTTATTGATCGCCTTGCTGACTGAGCTGGTGTCGATCAGCTTGCCGTCCTTATAAACCGTACCGGTAATTCGTTTACCGTAGCTCTTACCGAATACACCCATAGCCAGCTCTGTTCGTCCAGCGCCCATCAGTCCTGCTATGCCGACAATTTCGCCTCTTCGTACGTTGATATTGACATTCTTGCTGATCATACGCTCATCGTTAAGCGGGTGATAGGCGTTCCAGTCCTTGACCTCGAAGATAACTTCACCAATTTCAGGGATTCTTTCCGGATATCGATGGGTCATGTCACGGCCGACCATGCCTTTTATAATACGGTCCTCATTGATCTCATCGATGCCGACCTTCAGTGTCTCAATAGTCTTACCGTCACGAATGATCGTGATACTGTTCGCGACCTTAACTACTTCATTTAGTTTATGTGAGATCAGAATCGATGTGATCCCCTGCTTCTTAAGACCAAGCAGCAAATCGAGCAGATTCTGACTGTCATTCTCGTTCAGTGCAGCTGTCGGTTCATCCAGGATCAACAACTTAACATTTTTAGACAAAGCCTTGGCAATCTCAACCAACTGCTGCTTACCTACGCCGATGTCTTTTACCAGTGTATTGGGATTCTCTGTTAATCCGACCTTCTTAAGAAGCTCAGATGTTTTCTGTATAGTAGTGTGCCAGTTGATAACACCATTTTTTGCTGTTTCATTGCCCAGGAAAATGTTTTCAGCAATCGATAGATAAGGTACAAGCGCCAGCTCCTGATGGATTATAACGATGCCCTTTTCTTCACTATGCTTGATGTCCTTGAATGTGCAGGTTTCACCCTCAAACAGGATATCTCCTTCATAGGTCCCGTACGGATAAACACCGCTGAGAACATTCATCAGTGTCGACTTGCCGGCACCATTTTCACCGACGAGCGCGTGGATCTCCTGAGGAACTACCTGCAGCGTTACCTGATCGAGTGCTTTCACGCCTGGAAAGGTTTTTGTAATACTGCGCATTTCCAGCAATACGTTTGACATGGGTCACTCTCCTTTTTATTCGAACGGCGGCGGACGAATCGAATCGCCGCCGCCTGCGAATTTTAGGTTAATTGGATGTCTGCTTTACTTCAGATCTGCTTCAGTGTAGTAGCCAGTGTCGATAACTGCTTCAACGTAGTTGTCGATGGTTACAGGTACTGGTTCGAGCAAGTATGAAGGAACGACCTTGATGCCATTGTCATATGTCTTAGTGTCATTGATTTCAGGCTCTGTTCCCTTAAGAACTGCGTCAACCATTGTTGCTGCCTTCTTAGCAAGCTCACGTGTATCCTTGAAGATCGTTGAATACTGTTCGCCAGCGATGATTGATTTCATTGAACCAACTTCAGCGTCCTGACCTGATACGATCGGTCTCTCGCCGTCACCGAAGTAACCAGCGCCCTTAAGAGCTGAGATGATACCGATTGAGATTCCGTCATATGGTGAGAGAACTGCGTCAACCTGAACGTCGCCGCTGTAATGAGCTGTCAGGATGTTGTCCATACGGGCCTGAGCTGTTGCGCCGTCCCAACGGAGTGTAGCAACCTGCTCAAAATCGGTCTGTTCGCTCTGAACTACCAGAACGCCGTCATCGATGTAAGGCTGGAGTACTGACATAGCGCCGTCGAAGAAGAAGTATGCGTTGTTGTCGTCAGGTGAACCTGCGAACAATTCGATGTTGAAAGGACCCTTCTCGCCTGCGTCAAGCTTGAGAGCTTCAATAATAGTAGTTGCCTGCTGTACGCCAACTTTGAAGTTGTCGAATGTAGCATAGTAGTCAACAAACTCGCTGCCGCGGATAAGACGGTCATAAGCGATAACGGGGATGCCTTCTTCACCGGCCTTATTCAGAACCTGGCCAAGTGCTTCGCCGTCGATTGATGCGATAACCAGACAATCAACACCTGTTGTGATCATGTTCTCAAGCTGAGAAACCTGATTCTCGATAACGTCTTCTGCGTACTGCAGATCGGTTTCATAACCGAGGTCCTGAAGAACCTTGACCATGTTGTTACCGTCATCGATCCAGCGCTCTGATGACTTGGTAGGCATTGCGATACCAACTTTGAATGTTTCACCGTCGGGAGCGGCTGTTGTTTCACCGTCCGGTGCGGCTGTTGTGGTCTCAGCAGGAGCTGCTGTAGTGGTTGTAGCAGCCGGCTCATTTGAACCGCCGCAAGCACCGAGTACCATTGCGGTAACCAGTACCATTGCCATGATCACAGACATAATACTTTTACGTTTCATGTTCTTTCCTCCTTGGTAAATAACTAACTGTTCTTGTCAAAACGATTGCTCTGCTTCGTTTTTGTCTTTCGTTTGCTTTCGTTTTGCTGTTTTGAGTTTACACTCTATTCACAGTTTTGGCAATACACGCATTTGCAACAACGTTGATTCGCTATTTTTGTGCACATTGCATATGGCAACACTTTCATATTTGATATTTTCATGATTAGTTTGATTTTTTTCTGTTTACAAGGCTTTTGCCGATATATTCTGATAGAATTATGCTCAGACAGCTAGTAACACAAAAAAGAATCCAATGATGAGGTAGTGTAATGTTTGCTGCTGAGCGACTGCGTATCATAAAAACATATATGCTGGACAGGAAGAAGGCAACGGTTTCTGAGATCAGCAGGATGCTGAGCGTGTCAGAGGTCACGATCAGGCGTGATCTGGAGGCACTTGATGAAGAGGGCTTCCTGACCAGAACGCATGGCGGCGCCATTATTAACGGCGAAGAGAATCTGGACGCACTTAATATTCATACTGACACGGACCCTGAACGACAAATTCGCGAGGAAATAAGCGAGGTTGCTATTTATTTGATAAATGACGGGGACACACTTCTTCTAAGTCCGGGCCTCACAAACCTCGCCATAGCTCGCAAGCTGAGCCGCAAGAAGGATCTGGTCGTTCTGACAACCGATATAAGAATCGCTGAAGAGCTTACATCCCATCCCTCGGCAAGGATCATTCTGCCGGGAGGGGATCTTGATCCATTAACACATTCACTTTTTGGTCCGCCAGCGCTGGCCGGTCTTGAACAATACTATGTATCCAAGGCTTTTATCGAGGTTGACGGCATCCATCTTAAGCGTGGCTTCTCAATTAAACATCCCAGCCAGCTTGATGTACTGAAGCGTATGATGGACATAGCGACACAAAAATATTTCGTGGTTGCGCCTTCGTCCTTCAATCAGATATCCTTCTCGAATCTCGGAGGTCTTGAGAGGGCAAGCGCTATTATTACACATCCCACGATTCCAGGCGAGTATAAGAAGTCACTATTTGAAAAGAACATCACACTCTATGCTTCATTTACCGCATATAGGCAGGCTTGATAATATATTGTGCACACAGGAATATCGGCAGGGCAGTGCTTACTTCCTGATAACTAGTAAATTTTTGACGATGGAAACAACTGGTAAAAGGATTGAACGATGACAGAGAACCTGAACGACAACCGCAGCTCCGTGAAAATGGACCAGGTGCCGCTTCTTGAGCTAAGAGGCGTCTGTGCCTCTGTTTCAGAGTTTTTCTCGCTCAAGCAGATTCAATTTGATATCCTGCCTGGAGAGGTCCATATGATCATGGGCGAAAATGGCTCCGGTAAGTCATCGCTGATAAATGTAATCGCCGGTAATCTGATGCCTGAAAAAGGCTTGATATTTATCGATGGCCAGCAGGTCACGATCAACACCCCGGCAAAAGCCAAGGAGCTCGGTATCGCAACTACATATCAATATGCCAACAGTTTCAATAATCTTACAGTCGCCGAAAATATATATCTCGATCATCTGCCACTGCGGGGACGTCTGCTTAAGTCAGTCGACTGGATGAAGCTCTATCGTGACGCTGATATACTGCTGAAAAAGTTAGGATTCAATCTCGACAGCAGACTGCTTGTCCGCAGACTTAATATCGCCGAGAGACAGTTGATAGAGATCGCGAAGGCCTATGTTTCCGATGCCAAGATCCTTGTTCTTGATGAGCCTACAGCCACACTAACCGACCGTGAGGTCAATCTTCTATTTAAGATTATCGGTGAGTTTAAGAAAAAGGGCAGTGCTATTCTCTATGTGTCTCATCGTGTCAACGAAATACGCAGAATCGGTAATCGCCTGACGATCCTCAGAGATGGCCGCATAATCGTGACTGATAAGGTTGAGAATTTCGAGGCTCATGATATTGTCGGGCATATGAGTGGTCTGTCCTTCCGGGAGCGTTATCCCAAGCTGAATGTTCAGACTGGCGAAGAGGTAATGAGAGTCGATAAGCTATCTTTCAAAACAGTGCTTGATAATATCGGCTTCAAGCTGCACAAGCGCGAGATTCTCGGCATAACAGGCCTGGTCGGCTCCGGCCGAACCATGATCGCCAAATGTATATTCGGCGCGATCAAGCCCGACAGCATCGAGCTTTACCTGCACGGTAAGAAAACAAATATTAAATCGCCGGCTGATTCAATCAATAAAGGACTCGGATATGTCTGTGAGGATAGATATATTGAAGGACTTTTCGCCGATATGAATCTGCCCATGAACATAACAACGCCTGATTTTGTACTTGATGAATCGAAGCAAATTATTAATCGCCATCGAGAGAACGCGATTACAAGAAAATACGTCAACAAGCTGGTCATCAAGGCCAATTCTATTTTCGACCGTGTCAAGGAGCTCAGCGGCGGCAATCAACAGAAGGTCCTGCTCTCAAAATGGATCTATTCACGCTCGGATATATTGATCCTCGACGAGCCGACCAGAGGTATCGATGTCGCGTCCAAGGTTGATCTTTATAACATAATTAACGAGATGCTGCGCCGTGATATTTCGATATTATTCATCTCTTCCGATATTGACGAGATGGTCGGCATGTGCGATCGCGTTCTGGTACTATATGGCGGTAATATCGCAGCTGAGATCCCGAGAAGCGAGGCTTCCAGAGAAAAAATCATGTATTACGCGACCGGTAACTATCTGCTTGATGAATAACGTAAGCATCAAGAAAACATTGGCTTAGTGAACAGCAAATAACGCACAGGAGCGATCAGATATAGCCTGCCAGGCCACGAACTGAAACCTCACCACTGTGACATGTTCTTACATTACCGTCATCCATTCTGACAGTAATATCGCCCTCCGGTGTCAGCCCTTCCGCGATTCCCTCACCAACCGAATCTCCAGCGGCTGAAATAGTCACTCTGCGGCCAATTGTTACGCAAGCCTGCCTATATGCGTCCAGCCAAGGCGGAACAGTCAGGTCATCATCAATCGCAGCCTCGAATTCGTGAAAATTGCCAAGTAATTCATGTAGAATCGCAATCAGCAAGCTACCTCGATCGTAAACCTGTCCGCCCTCAAGCCTCAGTGATCCTGCGACATCCTTTATTTCCTCGGCAAAAGTCATGTTGTTGACGTTTATGCCTATCCCGATAATAACTGCTCTGACCTGCAGGTCTTCAAGAACAGTTTCGGTCAAAATTCCACAGAGCTTACGCCCTGAAGGCATTGCGACAAGATCATTCGGCCATTTTATGCCTATATCCAGCCCGGTTTTTTTAACAAGCGCCCTCTGCACACAGAGACCGGCAAAAAGCGTCAAATTAGCAAGCTTATCTGGTCTTGCTGTTGGCCGCAGCATCAGAGAAAACCAGAGACCACTATCAGGATCTGATTGCCAGGTCCTGCCCAACCTGCCCCGGCCGGCCAGCTGTTCATTGGCAACATAAAGAGCAATGCCGCTAAGCTTGTCAATATCTCTTCTGGCCGCCAGATTGGTCGAATCGATTTCGTCGAAGAAGCTTAGACTAACATCACGCAGAAGCTCACTGCCATCCATTTGCTCACGAAGCTCACGCTCATTATAGACAGCAGAAGATTTCTCCAGTCTGTAGCCGTGATGCTTCATGCTTACTATATTGTAGCCCTGTGCTCTCAAACTATTAACAGCCTTCCAAACGGCTGCTCTAGTAACATTAAGCTGATCGCTGATCACCTCTCCGGAAATGTAGTCATCACTGCTCTTGAGAATTTTCAACAGTTCATTTTTCATAGCAGCCTCCACCCTTTCAGCTAATCAGTTCGTCTATCCTTCAGCGATTGTAACATATTAGTCCGACAATGATAAATGCCGAGTCAACCGGCTTGACTAATATCACTTCTTAATGCAGAATGTAAGCGATTACGGTACGAGCCTGCAAGGCTTTTGCCGGTATCGTAAAACTACATTTATCAGTACAACCTGATCGAGAAGGGCTATGAGCTCTGATCAAGAAGGAGGCGTACATATCAGGAGAGGACAGCGGGGTCCTTCCTGACTGGCGTGCTTCTTCCCAGGTGGAAGAAGTTTTTTTTGTTTTGTAGGAGGAATTTATGTCCAGGATAGCAGTAATCAGTGCGATCCTCGATGGACCATCCCACTCACAGAAGCAGTTTAACAGTATTGTTTCTGAATATCAGCATATTGTTCGCGGCCGTATGGGGATCCCCTTCGATCACGAGAATATGGCGGTCATCAGTTTGACACTGGTGGGCAGGATGGATGAGATCAACAGCCTGACGGGAAAATTGGGCAGTCTGCCCGGCGTTCAGGTGAAAGCAGCAATATCCCGTAAAGAGATCGAATGAGAGGCTCTTTATGCAAACCAAAACCGTACCTTTTATTGACAAGCCGCAGATGCAGGCCTGGCTTAATGAGGCCAGACAGGCAGACCACAGCAGGATCGATGAGATCCTGGAAAAAGCCGCCAACTTCGAGGGATTGACTCACAAGGAAGTCGCGGTCCTGCTGACAATGGATTCAGCTGACCATGAGGACAAGCTGTTCGCAGTCGCCCGTAAGATCAAGGAGCATATTTACGGTCAGCGAATTGTCATGTTCGCGCCGCTTTACATCAGTGACTATTGTGTCAACAATTGTACATATTGCGGCTATCAGCATGATCATCAATTCAACCGCAAAATATTGACGCAGGACGAGATTCGTATGGAGACAGAAGCGATGATCGATCTTGGTCATAAGAGACTTGCTCTTGAGGCTGGCGAGGACGACGAGAAGGCCAGCATCGACTATATACTTGATTCAATCAAAACTATATATGATACTAAATCAGCCAACGGCGAGATACGTCGTGTCAATGTCAATATAGCTGCGACAACTGTAGAAAATTATCGGAGACTCAAGGGAGCTGGAATCGGGACTTATATTCTCTTCCAGGAAACCTATGATCCGGATGTCTATGCGCAATTTCACAAATCAGGACCAAAGAGCGACTACTACTGGCATACAATGGCCTTTGACCGTGCGCAGCAGGCTGGAATCGATGATGTCGGCGGCGGTGTCCTGTTCGGTCTTGGTGATCCGTTGTTTGAGGTTCTCGGACTGATGCTTCATCAGGAGTATCTCGAAGCGACTTATGGCGTAGGTTTCCACACTATTTCAGTTCCAAGGATCAGACCGGCAAAAGGCAGCTTCAATAAATATCCGCATGCGCCTGATGATGAGCTCTTCCGCAGGCTGGTCGCGATTATCAGGCTGGCGGTCCCATATACAGGCATCATTGTATCTACACGAGAATCCGCCATGATGCGCAAAGAGCTGATTGATTGCGGCATTACTCAGATGAGTGCCGATTCAGCTGTCGGTGTAGGCGGTTATCGGGTCAACAAGATTAAGAAGGAGCAGGCAGAGGTTCAGTTCAGCCGCAGTGATGAACGCAGTACATCTCAAGTTATTGACTGGATGATCGAAGAAGAGCTTATTCCAAGCTACTGTACTGCCTGTTATCGTATGTGCCGTACTGGCGATCGTTTCATGCAGCTGGCTAAGAGTGGACAAATCAAGAATGTTTGTCGGCCGAACGCCCTGGCAACACTTGCGGAATATCTGCTTGACTACGGTGATGAAAGCTTGCAGAGCAAGGGATTTGAGCTGATTGAGCGTGAGATATCGGCGATTGAGCGTGATGATATACGTGAAATAGCCCGACGTACTCAAGATGAGATCAAGGCAGGAAAGCGGGACATTTTCTTATGAGGGCGGATAATATCGGACGTTCTCAGGATAATAGCCTGATGACGGCACCCATGTCCAGCAGACGACATATCGCGATCTTCGGAGCGACCAACGCAGGAAAATCAACGTTGTTTAATCTACTGCTTGGTCAGGAGATGTCGATCGTTTCCAGTCAGCATGGCACCACAACTGATCCGGTGATCAAGAGCATGGAGCTTCTTGATTATGGGCCGATCGCGTTGATCGATACCGCCGGGCTTAATGACAAAACCGAGCTCGGCAGTAAGAGGATACGTCGCAGCAAACAAATGCTTTCAAGAGCAGATGCGGCTATTTATGTCGCCGATGCCGTGAGCTGGCTTAAGAATTCGGCACTTGCTGATGACTACAAGCTCCTTTGTGATGATTTCGAGAAGCATGGGATACCACATCAGCTAATTTTGACAAAAGCGGATATTCTTACCGAAGCTGAAATATCTAAGCTTACAAAGAGCTGGCCTCAGTCTGAACAGGAAAGGCTGATTCTTGACCTGAATAAGCCTGATACTGCGCTTCTGCTTTTCCCGGTGTTATCCCGGCTTCTGCGGTTGTCAGATGAGATGCTGGCGCAAGCCTCTGCTGCGGACAACCGAAGCACAAATAAGGAGCAGATCCGTGACTCCGTCATAGATGGGCTGGTCGATGCCGGCGATACCGTTTTGATGATCGTCCCGATCGACTCTGAAGCACCCAAGGGACGACTAATTTTGCCGCAGGTCCAGCTTATCCGCGACTGCCTCGATCATGGCGTGAAATGTCTGATCTGCCGCGATGATGAGCTTGAGGATACTATAGCGGAGTATGGCAGCAGCATTAAGCTTGCTGTGACAGATTCACAAGCCTTCGCGTTTGCTGCGGACAAGGTACCTGAGCATATTCCGCTCACCTCCTTCTCCATGCTCCTGGCTGCGGCAAAGGGCGACTTCGCTCTGATGCTGTCAGGTCTGAAAAGTATAAGAGAGCTGCGTGATGGCGATACGATCCTAATCAGCGAAGCTTGTTCACATAACAGTAGTCACGAGGACATTGGCAGAGTCAAGCTGCCGGCTATGCTGCATAAGCTTACCGGCGCAGATCTGAAGATAGAGTTCTCGGCTGGTCACTCATACCCGGAGGATCTTGAGCGATATAGATTAGTTGTGCACTGCGGTGGCTGCATGCTTACTCATCGCACAATGCTGTCCAGAGTAAGATATGCTGCCGACAGACAAACGGCCATAACTAATTATGGGCTGCTGCTGGCCTTTGGAAATGGCATCATCGAGCGCAGTACTGAAATATTCAGGCAGAAACGCCAGCTGCCTGTTGAATTAACGAAGGGGCTATGACTACATATGGCATTCTATTGGACTGAGCTATTAGAAAACGGACTTGAACAAATAGAATCAAGGACAGCTAAGTTGGATCATCTTGTTCAAACGATTGAGCAGCTGCGAACGGATAGCAAAGCACGTGATGAAGCTTATGCATGTGCTTGTAAAATCAGGGACAGCATATATGGCCCAGTGGTCTTCTTCCGCGGCTTGATCGAGTTGAGCAATTTCTGCATAAGAGATTGCTTCTACTGCGGTATCAGATACAGCAAAAACGGCGTTAACAGATATCGGCTAACTCGTGAGCAGATCATGGCTTGCTGTCAGACAGGCTATGATGTTGGCTACAGGACAGTAGTTCTTCAAGGCGGCGAGGATCCATATTTCTCCATCGATGATCTGGTTTCAATCGTATCAGAAATAAGGCAAGGCTGGCCTGATATCGCTATCACGCTTTCTCTAGGCGAGATGAGCAGCGATGATTATCAGAAGCTATTCAACGCAGGTGCTGATCGTTATCTGCTGCGGCATGAAACGGCAAACGCACAGCACTACAGTAGTTTACATCCAGATGATCAGACTCTGAATAGCCGTATGCTTTGTCTTAGCGATTTGAAACGAATAGGCTTCCAAACCGGAGCAGGTATGATGATCGGATCACCAGGTCAAACCACGAGGCATCTGGCTGAGGATCTGCTGTTCCTGGCCGATTTTCAGCCGCACATGATAGGAATAGGGCCCTTCATGCCAGCTTCCGGCACACCGTTTGCCGCTGCACCTGCCGGCAGTCTTGAGGATACTCTTATCATGCTGGCGCTTGCCAGAATCTTGGTACCCGCAGTACTTCTGCCGGCTACAACAGCTCTGGGAAGTCTCGATCCCGCAGGTCGCAAGCTTGGACTTCTTGCCGGAGCCAATGTCATAATGCCGAACTTATCACCGCCCGATAACAGGGCAGATTATCTGCTCTACGACGGTAAGGCTCGAGCTGCTGATGATGTTTTCAGCAACCATCTGCATATGGAGCAAATTGTTGAATCAGCCGGAATGACAGTCAGCAGCTCACGTGGTGACGCGGTACATAGATGAAACAGGAGGATATTTCCCCTAACTAATTAACGGCAAAGAGCTGATTCTGGTATAATAATTAAATCCCTGATAAATATGCAGGTAAAAACCAGCAGTGCAAGTTAACTCTTACTTATGAAAAGAGGCCGTTATGAAAAATAGAGCGATGTTTATATACTACATATCGTTTTTTTTGATTATAACTACTATGCTTGTCACAGCTCTTGTGTTCCCAGGGATGGATCTGAAGTTAAACATAATTGAACCGCCCGTGTTGAATGAAGGCTGGACGGTAGGCGTATCAGGCAATACATTGCTATCCCAATCTATCCTGACAGGTGTATCAAAAAACCAGCTGAGCATACCGGCAGTACTTCCTTATCGTCTTCCTGTCAGCGGAGGCACGACGATTTCACTAGAGAGAGAGCTCAGCTCATCCTTTTCTGATTCTCAAAGCATGCTTATACGAGGTTCTCTGCAGAATGTAATCGTTTTTCTTAATGATGAGATAATTTATGAAAGAAGCTTCAAGAATGAGTCTGCCATAGATCTGCCATATGCAAGTGCCTGGAATATTTTCAGCATACCTGCAGGATCAGACGGCAAAAATCTACGAATTGAGCTTAACTCGCCTTTTGCCGGTATGTCTGGGCAGGTAGGTTCAGTTTATTACGGTCAGCACAGTCAGCTGCTTCTGCACTTGCTGCGCACCTATGGAGTCGGCTTGCTGATAGCTGCACTGATCTTCATTATCGGTTTGGTGCTGGCGATTTCACCACTCCTGTTTCGCAGAAGAGAATACTCAGAGAATGGCGCAGTTGGCAGCTTCGCGATGATAACTGCTGTATATCTTATGACAGAAGGACGGATTTTGGATTTCATAACAGGAAATCAATTTATTCTCGGCGGGATGGCATATATTACCTTGGCTTTGATTCCTGTACCTTTGCTGATTTACATGAGAGAAATCGCAAGTTCGCGTTATAAAAAAATCTTCGGCGCCCTAACGATCGCACATTTCGCGGATGCTCTTTTGGTATTTGTTCTGCAAATAACCGGGATTGCAGCGTTTTTTCAGTCATTACTTATCACACACGCACTTCTGATCGCAACCTCTCTAGTCAGTATTCATGTACTGTTGCTCGAGAGTCGTAGAAACAAAAACAAGGATGCTAAGCTATTGTTACAAGGCCTTTTGATAATGGTACTATTCGGAATAATGGAGCTTCTGTATTTCTATCTGTTTGACTATGCACAGGTATCCTTCTTCCTTCGAACAGGGGTGCTGCTGTTTGTGGCAATTCTATCAGTGCAATCAGTTTCAAGAATTGGAAATGTCAGACGCAAGATATTTCAGGCTGAGTTGTATGAGAAGCTGGCTTTTACCGATCAGCTGACTAAGGCACCCAACCGTATGGCCTTTGACCGCGATCTTTATGAGTTGTTCGAGAAGCCACCTGCAGAATATGTTCATGTTGGATTCTATGACCTGAATAATCTGAAAATGATCAATGATCGTTATGGCCACAAATATGGCGATGATGCGATAATTCGAAGCTACGGCCTCATTCAGGACGTGTTCTCCAGGTACGGCTCCTGTTATCGAATCGGCGGCGATGAGTTCGCCTGTGTGCTCAGAGGACCTGATAAGGATGCCATCGACTTGATGGCCGATGAGCTAAATGAAGAGGCCGAACGAATCAATCGCGATTTGTTTTATCCCTTCGTTCTTGCGCAAGGCTACTCTGAACTCGACAGAAGGAAGCAAACGTCAGTCGATGAGCTGATGCATGAGGCAGATAAAAATATGTATCTTGATAAAACTATGAAGAAGAATGTTAAACCGTTGCCACCATCTCTCCAAGAGCCTGTGTCTTAAGAATAAATCAGCTCGTATAAAAATACCCCGCAGCTGTTATAC
>CAZSLR010000030.1:0-14313 GCA_964607635.1 uncultured Oscillospiraceae bacterium | reverse complement strand
ATCTGGCGAAATTTCTAGTTAAAAATAGACAAGCAGAGAACTAGCTTATCACGTCAAACAATATTTACTATAGCTTTCTGCTAATTTCGACGATAGATGATATTATGATTCCAGAGAAGGATGCTAATGAGGTGGTGAGCTGATGATCAGGCTGCGCACGAGAGATCCAATTAATCCTATTTCACTTGTTTCAGGTGAGTTTATTAATAGAGGTCGTGAAGAGACCTATTTTATGACGCAGCTGAAGAGCCAGCTTACCGCGATAAGGATCACGATTCTTTTTCTCGGTTCGATGTTTCTGGCCTTTGTGATTCCCGATTTTCTTTCTAATGACGGAAGCTTCGTGAGGTATTCACTGCTAGCCGCCAGGCTTGTGGTTTTTGCCATTGTACTGGTTTCATTTTTTTTGCTCAGACATGTAAAAAACAGACATATGTATGTGCTGATAGTAACTACATGCGAGGCTGCGGTAGTTGCGGTTTTCCTTTATGCTACTGCTAGCTATGAGAATCCGAAAATACTGCTTCAGGCCTTCAGCGCGATTTTGCTGATTATAGCTTTTAACATGATTATGAATAGCTTCCTGATAATTATTGCTTTGAACACTGTTTTGCTTGTAGGTTTCGCTCTTGTAACACGGTTGTTCCACGAGGATACACCTCAGCTTGATCGTATCGCGGTCATAGTTTATCTGTTAGTTACTATGGGGCTCGGTGTTGTTGCTTACTCAAGAACCGAACGGCTTAAGCGCAGGCAATCAGTCATTCTTGAGCAGCTCGAGTCTCTGTCCGTGACAGATGCTTTGACCCGCTGCTTCAATCGCATGAAATTCAATGATGAGCTGCATAGCGAGATCGAGCGCAGCAGACGCTATGGCGTTCCTATGTCGCTTGTGCTTTATGATTATGATTATTTCAAGACGATCAATGACCAGTTCGGTCACCCCGCCGGGGATCTTGTTCTGATCAGGACATCAAGATTGATAAGACAGTCTATTCGTACTGTAGATATTCTGGCCAGATGGGGCGGTGAGGAGTTCATGCTGCTGCTACCGGATACACCACTGGGACCGGCGGCTGATCTTGCAGGCAGGCTTAAGGACAAAATCGCAGCCTGTGATTGTGGCCCTGTAGAGCAGGTCACCTGCAGCTTCGGCGTTACTGAACTGCGCGAGGGCGATACCATGGAGTCTTTGCTTCAGCGTGTTGATGATCTGCTCTATATCGCTAAGCAACAGGGCCGCAATCAGGTTGTTTCAGGCTGATTTATAGCAATTGTATAATTTTTTACCAATATTGCGGCTTATTTTCCGTTCTTCAGTGTAAACTCAGTTATATAATGATGTAATGAGTTTATTTCGCGCGTTCACCCATCAACATCTGCCATAAACGTAAGAAGAAATGCGAAACACGAACTGATTATACGAACGGAGTTTTTTAAATTGAACGATAGTGAAATTTTTATCAACAATCTAATCGAGGATATTAAAGAGCCTGACCCGAAGATGACAAAAGCAGCGACTGATCGCTGGCTTGATCTTTGCAAGCCTCTGTTCGCGCTTGGCGAGCTTGAGAATATGGTAATCCGGCTTGCCGGAATTCAGCGCAAAGCAAGACCTAAGATCAAGCGCAAGGCAATCTGTATTTTCGCTGCCGATAATGGCGTAGTCAATCAGGGTGTGACGCAGGTTGGCAACGAGGTTACGGCTTCGGTCACCTATAATTTCACCAGAGGTATAACAACGGTAAACGCCATGGCCAGGCAGGCCGGTGCCGATATTTATCCGGTCGATGTCGGGATCGACCAGCCGGGTCGCATCACCGGAGTGATCGATCGAAGAATAAAAAACGGCACTGACGATATTTCGGTTGGACCAGCAATGAGTCGCGAAGAAGCATTCAGAGCCATGCAGGCCGGTGCTGAGATGGCAGAGTGGCTATCGGCTCAGGACTATAATCTGCTTGGTTCCGGCGAGATGGGCATCGGTAACACTACAACCAGCAGCGCAATGCTGGCAGCATTCCTGAAAGTTGACGCTGCTGAAGTGACCGGTCGGGGAGCTGGTCTTAGTGATGAAAAATTAATAAATAAGCAGAAGATCATCCGGCAAGCGATCGCAATAAACAAACCTAATCAAGATGATCCGATCGATGTTCTTCATAAGCTTGGGGGACTTGATCTAGCTGCTTTGACAGGCTATTTCATCGGAGCTGCAGCCAGCGGCACAGCTGTAGTTATTGACGGCTTCATTACAGCGGTCGCGGCTCTTACCGCGATAAGACTAGCACCAGCGGTCCGCGGCTACCTTTTTCCCTCGCATTTGTCGGCTGAGCCGGGTGCCAGAATTGCTCTTGAGGAGATCGGGCTGTCCGCCTGGTTTACCTGCGGCATGCGGGTTGGTGAGGGCACCGGCTGCTGTGTCGCTTTTGATCTGTTCGGCCAGGCAATGGCGGCATTTGACAACATAGCCACCTGGGCAGAAGCCGGCATCGGGGCTTATGTTCCTCAGGGAGACAAATGATGCTTGCTCTATATGCCTGGTCACTGAGGATATCAAAATGCTGATCCTGATTACCGGTGGCAGCGGCAGCGGCAAATCAGCACTGGCCGAGAAGCTTGCCCGCAGACTGGCAGATAATTCTAAACAAGAGGTTATGAAGCCACCTATCTATGTTGCCGCAATGATCAACAGCAGGGATAAGGAGAGCAAGGTCAGAATCGCGAGACATCAGCAACAGCGCGCACAGTTTGGATTCATTACAAGAGAACAGCCCTTTGACCTCGATCAGGTTCTGGATGATTATGATTCACCAATACTGCTGCTGGAATGTCTGTCAAATCTGTTAGCAAACGAAATGTTCCTGCGCACGGACTTCGGTCTCGAGCATTTCTCACCTGAACAGGCCGCTGAAATGATCGACCACGCGCTGACACGAGCCGAGGAGATCTGTGAACACCTGATAGTCGTCAGCAATGAGATATTCTCGGACGCGATGATCTTTGACGAGTCAACTAATTTATACTTAAGGTATCTGGGCTGGCTCAATCAACGTCTGGCAGCCAGAGCATCGTTAGCTGTAGAGATGGTTTACGGATTACCACAGCTTCATCGTGGCTCGGCAGAATTACTGGAAGGTCTGATATGAAGTTATTTGATAGTTTTCTCATAACACTTGGAATGTACACGATCATTCCTGTTCCTCAGAGAGCCTGGACAGAACGAGGTATGCGCTGGACTATGGTCTGGCTGCCTTTTGCCGGTATTATTGTCAGCGGCGGCTGGCTGTTTCTGCTCTGGCTGGTATGGCAAGGTCTGGTCGGCAATTTCATCGCGGCAGCGCTGTTG
Organism: uncultured Oscillospiraceae bacterium; assembly: GCA_964607635.1. Lineage (GTDB taxonomy): Bacteria > Bacillota > Clostridia > Saccharofermentanales > UBA5734 > JAAYFZ01. The sequence continues at coordinate 10,967 of CAZSLR010000030.1, read as the reverse complement.
ACATTATGGCCGGTCATGATTACCGGCGGTCTTCATATTGATGGATTGGCGGACGCTGCCGACGCGATTGGCTCGAGACGCGACCGCGAAACCAGGCTTCGAATTATGAAGGAGCCTACATCTGGACCATCGGCGATTCTCTGGACTGTTTCGGTTTTACTGATTCAGCTCATGGCCTGGCTGGAGCTTCTAAACATACGGTCAGCAAATAATTTCCGGGTACGACCCGGTACGCCATTTCGCTCAATCATTCTTTTGCTATTGATTCCGGTCTTATCAAGGATCATGGCCGGTCTAGGTGTGTCTCTGCTGCCGCCGGCCCGTGCAAATGGACTGGTTAAAACATTCCGGGACGGACTTGCGCCGGCTGTTCTGCCTGCTTTGGTCGTGATAGCGATAATCGCAGCGATAGGATGTCTGCTTCTTGATACCATTATAGGCTTCATTTTATTAGCTTCGGCGGCTCTCTGTTTTATCAGCTGGCTTATAATGTGCCGGCGCGGTTTCGGTGGCGTGACAGGTGATCTCGCTGGTTTCCTGATCGTTATCAGTGAAACTGTACTGCTGTTAGTATTTTCTGTTGCCTATTACCTGATAATTACTCTGGGGGTGACGATCTGATGCTATGGCTGATCATAGGCGGCAGTGAGCAGGGCAAGCTGGCCTTGGCCTCGCGGCAATACAAGGAGCAAACCGGCTTAACACCGGAAATATTTGATGCCGGTTTGATGGCACAAAATATCGGCAATCAGACAGACTTTGAAAATTTACTCAAGCAATCATTAAGCTACGATATAATCGACCATATTCACCTGCTTCTGCGCCCGCTCAGCATGGTCTGCGAACAAAGTGAATTCGAGGAATTAACCGCACGTTGGCTGAATGCTCTTATCAATAGACACCTCGGCAAAAGCCAAGTCCAGATCATTGTTCTTGATGATATCGGCTGTGGTGTAGTTCCGCTTCAGCAAGAGGATAGATTATGGCGCGAACGCTGTGGGCGACTCTATTGTCGTTTGACAGCCCAGGCCGAAAAAGTTCAGAGAGTTTGGGCGGGCATAGCCCAAAATCTCAAAGAGGAGCACAAATAGATGTATTCACAGACTCTAGACATCGGCGGATATCGAGAGATCCTGCTGGTTCGCCACGGAGCTACAGATGCTAACGCGGCAGGTAAATATAGCGGGCTGACAGATCTGCCTCTGAGCGACCTCGGCAGAGAACAGATCGAGCTGCGCAGACAGGAACTGATCCGCCAAGCAGCAAGCTTCTGGATTGATGGTAAAACTGACATAAGCCTGGTTTCAAGCCCGCTTAAGCGTTGTCTGCAAACTGCAGAGCTGCTCTGGCCAGATAGGAAGCCAAAGATCGAGCCGGCTCTGATCGAGACAAATTTCGGCAGCTGGGAGGGCATGACATATGATCAGCTTAAGGATGATCCTGCCTATCGGAGCTGGCTTGACGCTTCTCCGGAGCATAGGCCGGCACCTCCGGGAGGTGAGTCGGGAGAGGATATCCTGCTGAGGCTTGAACATTTCTGGTCAAACGAGCTGGATCTCAGCAAACAAAACAATTCCTCTGAGCGCCTGGCGATCGTCACACATGGAGGTGTGATAATGTACCTGATGTCTCTGATCACAGGCATCCCGGAAGAGTTTTACAGCTGGCAGCTCAAACCAGGCGGAGCCTGGCTGCTAACAAGCGAAGGATACCAGCTATGTTGATTTCACCCATAAAAATAATGCGACTAACGCGGACAGACAACCTGGAGGTAATCACAAAATGATAATGCTGCTGATGGGACAAGCTGAGGATATCATCACCAAACTGCTGCCAGGAGTCGAACAAGGCTCTATAGTCTGGCTAACAGCACTTGTCCTGATTTCTTCATGGCCCCTCTTGGCAGGTTTCCTCCTGGATATGGCTGTAGGGGACCCACACTGGCTGCCGCACCCGATTCGTCTGATCGGCTGGTCGATCAAATCAATGGAGAAGCTTCTGCGTCCAAAAAAGGCTGCCAATAATGTGCTCCTGTTCAGGCGAGGAGTCGCCTTAGCCGTTTTGATACCATTATTGACGGCGCTGATGACAGCAGGCTTGCTGCTGTTGGCCTGGAAGCTCCATTTCACTATTGGCTTGCTTATGGAGACTGTTTTCTGCTGGCTTGTTTTGGCCGCAAGATCCCTTAAGACCGAAACCACACCCGTACAGGACGCTCTGGTTCGCGGCGATATGGCAGCTGCCAGAGAAAGAATCGGCTGGCTGGTTGGCAGAGATACAGCTGAACTTGATAGCGAGGAAATAACAAAAGCAGCAGTAGAGACGATTGCGGAGAATACAAATGATGGTGTGATAGCGCCGCTATTCTATCTTGTTCTGGGCGGACCGATACTTGGTATGACCTATAAGGCTGTTAACACATTGGATTCAATGGTAGGCTACAAAAACGATCTGTACCTGTACTTCGGAAGATGCAGTGCCAGACTGGATGATATCACTGGTTTTATCCCGGCGAGGCTATCGGCGCTGCTGATGATCTTAGCAGCCAAGCTTCTGCACCTGCCGGCAGATAGGGCCTGGCAGATATTCCGTCGCGATCGTTTAAACCATCTCAGCCCCAACAGCGCTCAAACAGAAGCAGTCTGCGCCGGAGCTCTTGGAATCCAGCTCGGAGGCAGCCATACCTACGGCGGCAAGCTTGTCGTCAAACCATTTATCGGTGATAAAATTCGTTCAGCCGAGCCTCAGGATATCGCCCGCAGCCAACAGCTTATGCTGCTGACCTCGATCCTGGCGTTGATTACCCTCTGGCCGCTCAGCATGCTTCTGCAGCTCATCCTGGCCAATTTGTCAGGATGTATATAGTCTATATAACCAGGAGGAGTTCTGATAAATGACAAAGCAAATTACTGGCAGCAATAGAGACACCTGTGAAGACACTATATATAAAACAAACTCAAGCAATCACGGAGGCGATGTCTATAGTGCAGAGGACGAGCTCGGAATCGATCGGTCCAAGCTTCTCGATTTTTCCGCGAATATAATGCCTGCTGAAATAGACGATAGAATTAAAAACTCAATTATCGCGGCGCTCGACAACTGCCGCTATTATCCTGACCCGCAGCAGCGCCGCCTAAGACAGGCACTTGCGGCTCATCACAAGCTTCAGCCTGATCAAATAGTATGCGGCAATGGAGCGGCAGATCTGATCTACAGAACCGTTCATGCACTTAAGCCTGTAAGAGCCTACCTGCCGGTTCCCAGCTTCTCAGAATACGAGCGGGCTCTGAGGGAGACCTGTTGTAATATCAACTACTGGCAGCTGAATCCCGAAAACGGCTTCCAGATCGAAAACAACATGCTGAATTGGCTGAGCAAGCAGGAGGAAGCTTATTCAGCAGAAGACGCCAGAGACGACCATGGCGTAAGTCTGTTGATTCTCTGCCAGCCGAATAATCCAACAGGCCTGCTGATTGAACCAACCATCCTGGCAAAAGTCATCGAGCGGTGTGCTGAGCTTGGTATTTATTTGCTGATTGATGAGTGCTTCCTTGATTTTCTGAAACCGGCTGAAGCGGAGCTGTATAGCAGCATGGACAAGCTTAGGCTGGTTACTTCAGGTGACAGCGGACCGAAATTGATGCTGCTGCGCTCAATGACTAAGTACTATTCTCTACCGGGTCTGAGAGCAGGCTATTTATGTACAACTACTGAACTCGCAGCTAAGATACTGGCCTCAGGACAGCCATGGTCTGTTGGCACACTTACCGAGGCCGCGGTTTTGGCAATAATTAATCGAGATCAGGAAGCTCAGAACAATCAGGCCAGGCAGGTCGCACAATGGCTGGCAGCAGAAAAGCCTCTGTTGGAGCAGGCATTGCGTGAGTGTGGTTTTGATGTCTGGTCCAGTGCTGCCAACTACATATTTTTCCGTGCTGTAAATTATCCTGATTTGGATATAAACCTCAGAAAGCAAGGCATCATCATTCGAAGCTGTTCTAATTATGTCGGCCTGGATCAAACATACTTCCGCATTGCTGTGTTGAGTCCTGGTGAGAATTTTCAGTTTATTCTAGCTCTGAAGGAAATTTGTGCCTTGAGTTACTGAAGCTGATATAATTAGAGGACAAAGTATGAGGTAATATCCAACAAGTATTTATAATTCAAAAGAATGTTATATGAAGGGTGGTGATCAGATATGGCTTCTGCAGACGGCATAAGATCAAGCTTCCAACGCAAGCGTTATCTGATCGCTGGTTTCGTGATTTTTCTTCTGATCAATGTTTCCTCTATTGGCACCATGATAACGATTCATCTGGCGGCAAGAGCGCCTCTTCAGCGTCAGATTATCGAGCAGGAGAAATCTGTTCAAACTATGCTGATTCGCATGATAAACAGCAGAATTGACAATGTTATGTCAGACCTGCTGCATTTAACAGATCTGTTTTCACATAAGCTGAATGGTGAGGATTTGATTACAGGAAGCGATGAAAAAAACGCCATCACTGAAAATTGGATCAGTATTTCTAATCGTAAGCTCTACTATGACAAAATACGGTTTATTGATATTGAAGGTATGGAGAAGATCCGAGTTAATTATTCTCCGGACGGAGCATATATCGTTCCCAGAACAGAGCTTCAGGATAAGAGCGGCAGATATTTTTTCAACGAAGCAATCAAGCTGGAGGCCGGCCAGATCTATATGTCCAGTGCGGACCTCAACATGGATAACTATATAATTGAATATCCAATCGTTCCTACATTACGTTTTGCTTCACCTGTTTTCAACAGCAGCGGAGAGAAGATCGGTTTGATCATGATCAATTACGAATTGTCAGAATTGTTGTCAGCCTTCAAGCAGATATCTGAATCGAGCAACAGCTATACCTACTGGCTTAATCAAGATAGCTTCTACCTGTTTAATCAGAAAGAGCCTGACAGGGCCTGGGGCTTCATGTTTAAGGAGCGCTCCTATGACAGATTGGCAGATGATTATCCAGAGGTCTGGCAAACCATCGTCAATGCTTCTTCATCAAATTACAAGGCAGACAATGGTGTGTTTATCAGCACCTGGTTCAGACGAGATTCATATTTCCCGGGAAACACCAGTGTAAGCAGCAGCCTGCTTACAGAGAACGACCGCTGGCTGCTTGTCTCGGAGATCGATAAAAATAATTCAAACTGGTACGCTTTTGAGGATAAGCCCTCTGCGGTTCTGGCATATGTTTTAAATGAGCAGCGTGAGATCCTGTTTATTATTTTCCTGATCTCAATTGTTTTTCTGTTAGTATGGAATTTTAACGCGAACAATCGCAGCAAGCTCGAGCGCTATCTCTATGATCATCTGACAGGTGCTCTGGTCAGACATTCCGGACTTGAGAAGCTACAGAGCCAACTGAAAAGCTCGCAAGCTGATTTGACTAATATCACAATTTGTTTTCTTGATATCAATGGTCTGAAAGAAGTTAATGATACCTTCGGACACGAATGCGGCGATGAGCTTATCAAGCTGGTTGCTGATACTGTCAGGATGGAGGTCAGACATTCTGATTATCTTATCCGAATGGGCGGTGACGAGTTCTTGATCGTTTTCTATGACTCTGATCTTGAAGCTGCTGATAAGATATGGCAACGTATTGATGCCAGTATTGAATGCCTTAACCGTCAACGATTCAGTGATTCGATTGATGAATGTACAAGAAGCACAGCACTTAGCAAGCCGGCTTTTGCCGCGGTAAATAACAGTGATGAGAAATTTGCCAGACCATATATAATCAGTGTTAGTCATGGTTTCAAAGAGTTGGAGACAGGTTCTGAGTATAGTCTGGATCAGGCGATCAAAGACGCTGACAGTCTTATGTATGAGGAAAAGAGCAGGATCAAACAGACATTAAATGTGATCAGGTAAATATAAAGTTTATCTTCGTGAATATGTTTGTTGCTTATTTATGCTTTCCGCGCTAAAATTAGTATAGAAAACGGTTTCGATTTGTTGTCACCTTATTTATTGATGACAGACCGCTGCTTGATCTAAATATGGTTCATGGAGATTTGCGAAAATGGCAAATATTAGAGACATAGCTGCTAGCTGCAAGCTTTCAGTCGCAACTGTCAGCAAGGCACTTAATGGCTACAGTGATGTTAATGAGGTCACCAGAGCGCGTGTTCTTGACGCGGCGAAGAGGTTGGGATACTTCCCAAACGCACAGGCGAGGTCTCTTAAGACCAGCCGTTCTTATCAGCTGGGCGTATTGTTTATTGATGAGAACAACAATGGCCTTACACAGTATTTTTTTGCCAAGGTACTTAATAGCTTTAAAATGGAGGCTGAGAGACTCGGCTACCATATCACTTTTATAACCAAGAAGCTGGGAAACGCTGAGTTGAGTTATTTGCAGAGCTGCCGTCATATCGGTGTCGAAGGTGTCTGTCTGGCTTGCATTGATTTCGATCAGCCTGAGGTTACGGAGCTCGATAATAGTGGACTGCCATTGGTTTCTATCGACTACATACTCAAGAATTCGCCGGCTATTCTTTCTGACAATAGAAATGATATGGCGAGCATGGTCAGATATGTCAGTGAGCATGGACACAAGCGCATAGCTTTTGTACATGGTCCGCCATCCCGAGTTACGTCCGAGCGTCTTCGCGGGTTTAATGATGCTATGAAGGAGATCGGCAATACAATTTACCCTGAATTGATGGTGGAGAGCCCATATACCGATGCCAAGAAGGCTTTTGACGCTGTCACCAGGCTTCTTCAGCTTGAAGATAGACCGACCTGTATTTTCCTGCCGGACGATTCTTGTTCATTTGGTGCGATCGAGGCGATTAATAAATTTGGCCTTCGGTTTCCGGAGGATGTTTCTCTCGTTGGCTATGACGGTATCCGCTTCACGCAGATGATGTCTCCAAATCTAACGACCATGCGTCAGGATGCTGAGGGTATTGGTATGGCTGCAGCCAGAGCGCTTATTAATAATATTGAGGCTCCGGAGCATAAGCATAAGACGCCAGTGATCGTATCCGGACAATTGCTGCCCGGAGGGTCGGTAAGTAAAATTAACTGAAGTATTTAACAAGAGCTGGCCTTGCGGTCAGCTCTCTTTCATAATCCAGATAGATAATGCGCCGCCATTGACATTGAATTCCGCGGCACCATCCGAGTCAAGCGTTATCTCCTCCTGACGATTCCCCGTCATATCTAGCCATACTGTGCCGGCTTTTTCCGCTCCGAAGCTGATATGCTTATGCCCTTCATCGCCATTGCTGATTATTGCGACCAGACCTGAACCTGGACGGGCTTCTATACCAAGTCGCTGCCAGGCAACTACGTTCGCATGGTCGAAATAGTCTACCTGCTCACCATAAGCATATTCTTTTCTGGCGTGTAGCAAGATATCAAGTGTTTCCTTTATCCCGGCGAAAGCCTTGTCGCCTCCAATTCCGTAATAGTCACCGTAAAATAAGCATGGGTAGCCATCCTCGCGCAGCAGGATCAACGCATAGGCCAGTGGCTTGAACCAGTCGCCAACCCAGGATTCAAGTGCTTGCCCGAGCTGCGAGTCATGGTTATCAACGAAGGTCGCTACATTCATAGGATTGCTCTTAACAAGAGTATTATCGAACACTGTTCGCAGATCATAATCTCGTCCCTGTAGTGCCGCTTGATAGAAATTGAAGTGCAAAGCAACATCAAATAACGCCAGCTGATGGTCTGTATTTCTCAAATACTGAGCCAGTCTATCCGTGTCATTTTTCCAGTATTCACCGACAGCATAGAAATCAGAACCAGCATGTTCTCGCATAGCTTTTACAAAATCTTCTACGAAGCCTTCGTTGATGTGCTTGACCGCGTCCAGCCTCATTCCGTCCAGTCCAAGTTGGTCGATCAACCAGCGTCCCCATTTGATCGTTTCCTCAACAACCTCCGGATGCTGATAGTCTACATCCGCGTACATCAGATAATCGTAATTCCCAAACTCATCATCAACATTTTCCGCCCAGTCCTTATTCTCACCAATGATCTTGAAAACCGATGTTCGCTTGCTTGCAGCGTCATAATCCGTTGCCGTGAAATGATGCCAACACCATTTGAAATCCGAGTAGTGATTGCCGCGTCCCGGGAAATCAAATCTGGTCCAGGCCTCGATCTCAAATGGCTCGCCAGTTTCCTCTGATCTATTCTGAGGATCAACCTCAACCACTTGAATTTTTTCTGTGGCATCAGCACCCGCTTTATGATTTAGAACTACATCTGCATAGACCTTGAGTCCATGCTCATGCAGGATATCAATCGCAGCTCGCAGCTGTTCTCGTGTACCGTATTTTGTGCGTACAGTTCCCTTCTGATCGAATTCGCCCAAATCATACAGATCGTAGACGCCATAGCCAACATCCTCTGCCGATGTACCTTTACTGCATGGCGGAATCCAGACACCTGATACACCGAGCTCGTTTAGATGACGGGCATCTTCTCCGAGGCGCTCCCAGTGTTTACCGTCAGCAGGCAAATACCATTCAAAATATTGCATCAGTACATACTGATCGCTGGCATATTCCTTCTCCCTATTTTTTTCAACATCATCATTTATTCGATTGGTGGAGTCTATACTTGTATCAGTCATGATTATCAGCTCCTTAATTTCTCTTGCTGTAATATCCTTAATTATCACATATAACACCTATAGACTGTATATATTGATTTAGTGTTTTTTTAATTCTGGAAATGATATATAATCGTCATTGGAGCATAATTTCCCTACCACAAGGAGGTAACTATGTATCACTTAAGAAACTGCAATGAAGATATCGTAACTGAACTTGCTGATAAGTATATTGCCGAGATAGATATGTGCCGCTGCGACAAATGTCGTCTTGATGTTATCGCCTATGCACTTAATCAGCTGCCTCCGGCATATGTCGTCACTCGCAAGGGTGAGCTCTTCGCAAGTATTGACGCAACCTTTCTGCAGAATCGTGCAGACGCTGTCACCGCAGTGGCAAAGGGAGTCAAGCTGGTATCTAAGTCACCAAAGCACGAATGATTTCTCCGATCATTTTTAATAATCCTCTTGCCTGTCGGCTGCTAACGCGCTAAAATAAACATGTGATTTAAACAAGTGTTTAAATCACATGTTTACAGCCAGTCCTCTCTAAGCATGTTGGAGGTGCGGACTTATGAGCGCAGATACAGGCAAAAAGCTTAATTTGACAAAATACCTGCCGGTTGAGGCTTTTCTCCGACATCGGAGAGTAGTACTGGTAGTCTTCCTGGCTATTACTGTGGTCAGTCTGCTGCTGATGCCTCTGGTAAAGGTTAACTATGACATGCGGGAGTATCTGCCAGCTGACAGCCAAACGAGTAAGTCGCTGGAGTTGCTCGAGAGAACCTTCGGTATAGAAGGCTCAGCCTATGTAATGGTACCTGTTGACAATATGGCGCAGGCTCTGATGTACAAGAGTATCATCAGTGACGTCAGTGGTGTCAAGCAGGTGTTTTTTTATGATGATCTAACGGACATAGCACAGCCGTCTTCCTGGCCTGATAACGGACAAATGGAGCTCTTCCTGAAAGGTGGTCAAGCACTGTTTACGGTGACTTTTACCAGTGATGACTATAGTAGTGAAACGACTCAGGCATTGGCTGATATTCGCTTAGAGCTGGAAGCCACTCTTGCAGCAGCGGGTGCTGATAAGGCTGAAGCAGAAGAATCAGCTATCTCAATGGCCGGCCCGGCGGTACGTACCTCTAATATGAGCTCCTCTATCGGTGGTGAGCTCTTCTGGATCATGGCCGTTGTTATTCCACTGTTTCTGATCATTCTGCTGGTATTCACCCATTCATTCGCTGAGGCGATCATGTTTCTGGTCGTTATCGGCATCGCTGTTGTGATCAATATAGGCACAAACAGTATTTTCAGGCATATTTCGTTCATGACGCATCTCAGCGTCGCGGTTTTGCAGCTGGCTATCTCAATGGACTACTCAATTTTCCTGCTTCACCGCTTCGGCGAAGAGCGCCAAACGGAGTCTGATCTGGCAGTCGCCATGGTTCGGGCGGTTCGCGGTGCTTTTGCACCGATACTGGCCAGTGCTTTGACAACTATAGCTGGTTTTCTGGCACTCGTCGGTATGCGATACTCACTCGGCCGCGACATGGGTCTTGTCCTGAGCAAGGGTATTCTGCTTAGCCTGATCTGTGTACTTCTGTTGCTGCCGGTCATGACCATAACCTTCATCAAGGCCATCGATAAAACAACTCACCGCAATCTTCTGCCTTCTATGCGCGGACTTGGTAAGGGAGCCATCAAGCTGCGGTTCGTACTTATCCCGATCTGGATATTGCTGGCGGTCTTCACCTTCTGGGCCCAGAGCAATAACAGCTTCATTTACGGCGAAGCCGCCATAATGGCCAGCAAAGGTTCGCAGGTTGAGGTAGATCAGCAGAGAATCGATGATATATTCGGCAGGCAGAATCCACTGCTGATCATAATGCCGCAAGGCAATCCATCCGCAGAATACAAGATGACAGAGAAGCTCAAGGATATCCCTGAAATTAATTCGATCCAGGCCTTGGCCACGTTGGCTGATCCTGCTTTACCAAGACAGCTGCTGCCTCCGGAGGCCGTAAATCAATTTGAGCGAAACGGATACAGCCGCATGGTCCTTTCTCTCGACAGCGAGGAGGAAGGGGCGGAGCCTTTTGAACTTGTAGATCAAATCAGAGTTATCGCGCAGCAAGAAATTCCCGAAGCGATCGTGTTCGGACCCACAAGCAGTGTTGAGGATATAAAGAATGTCGTAGAGCACGATTACAGTCTGGTCAATTTATTATCGATTCTGGCAGTTGGTCTGATCTTGTTATTCACCTTCCGCTCTCTGCTGCTGCCGGTTCTTCTGGTTCTGGTAATCGAGTCGGCAATCTGGCTGAATATGGCGGTTCCTTACTTCACAGGCAAACCGCT
>CAZSLR010000029.1:0-15021 GCA_964607635.1 uncultured Oscillospiraceae bacterium | reverse complement strand
GTTAGCCCAGATACCAATACTAACACCCCGGCAAAAGCCAAGAACGGGATGACACTTGCTCTGATCTCCTTTTTCTTCTACTGCGGAGTTGAATCAACTGTCGGACTGTGGGGCAGCAGCTTCCTGTCCAACATCAAAAATATGGAGCCAGCACAGGCTGCACAGCTCGTCTCATTCTATTGGGGCGGTATCACGGCCGGCAGGTTTATTTCCGGATTCATCAGCTTCCGTATGACCAACAAGCAGCTGATCAGACTGGGACAACTGATCGCCTTGTCGGGTACTATTTTGCTGGCACTACCATTATCGACGGCTTTTACCATTGTCAGCTTCATGCTTATTGGATTGGGTCTGGCGCCGATTTATCCGAGCATGCTGCATGAAACGCCGGCTAGATTCGGCAAGGAAAAATCACAATATATAATGGGTATTCAGATGGCAGTAGCATACACCGGCGCGACACTTTTGCCGCCAATTCTTGGCACCGTCGCGTCTAGAACAAGCTTATTGATATTCCCCGTTGTTGTACTGGTCTATGCCTTGATCATGTGGCTGAGCTCAGAACGTCTCAACAGCTTCATCGCAAGCAAAAAGGCCGCAGCACAAGCCTTGGCCAAGACACAGCCGGATTAAGCATATTTATCAGAAGCGGCGCGACCTGAACATAGATACAGCCAGTCCCAGCAGAATGATCGCGGCGATTGCCAAACCTCCACGCAGCATCCAGATATTCAGCCGTACCAGATCTGGCGATGAGGCAGCGTTCATGCTGGAACCAATTATTATACCGGCAATCATGATGCTGACGCCCAGCAATATAAGACTGAAGGATATTCGATTCGCTATATGATCGAAATGCTTCTGCACACGATCAACATCTTTTATATCGAGCGAAAATCTGTACTCATCATCCTCCATTTTATTGAAGAAATTAATCAGAAAGCCCGGCAGATCATGTAACATTCGCTTATAATCACTGCCAGCACTATGAATCTCACGGCCAAGATTTTTCGGTGAGAAGCTGCGTCTGATCATGCGTGCCGCGATCGGCTTCATTATCTCAAGCAGGTTAAGCTCCGGGTCTAGCTGTTCGATCACACCCTGAAGAGTTATCAGGACTTTTGCCAGCAGAGTGAACTCACCTGGTATTCTGATCTTGTACTTATAAGCAAGAGCGAAGATCTCAGAGAGCAAATCACCTACTCTAATCTGATTGATCGGCAGAGACATATAGCGATCGAGCATTCTGCCTATTTCCGATTCGAAACGATGCAGGTTTACACGCTGCCGCATCGTATTCATATCGACAAAAGCCTGCACCACCTGATGTGCGTCTTCTGTGGCGATACCGACAAACATATTGCTTAGTATCTGTTTTCTGGCAGGACTCAGGCGGCCGGCCATGCCGAGATCAAGCAGAATGATCGTACCATCATCCCGAACCAGAATATTCCCAGGATGAGGGTCAGCGTGGAAGAAGCCATCATCCAGCACCTGACCGGCGATACAATGTGCCAGCCTCATGCCTAGATCGCTCAAATCAATCCCAGCCTGGCGCAATTCCTCGACCTGGTTGATCCGCACACCCTGCTCAAGTGACATTGTAAGAACACGACCGGTTGTATAGATCCAACGGACATCAGGTACGACAACGCGCGCTTCAGGTTTCAAATTCTCACGGAAACGATCAGCGTTCTCACCCTCACGCCGGAAATCCAGCTCGGCCTTGATCGTACGTTCAAGCTCTTCGATCATCGCTGGAAAATCATAGGCATCACTATATTTTGTATGATTGTCCAGAAAACTTGCCAGGTCTCGCAGAATATCAAGATCCACCTGGACACAGTCGCTGATGTCAGGCCGCTGAACCTTGACAGCAACACTATCTCCCGTATGTAAAACGGCCTTATGGACTTGCGAAAGAGAGGCAGAAGCCAGGGGCCTCTCCTCAATTGAAGCGAAAATATCCTCAAGCGGTTCGGAGAACTCCTGCTCAATAACACACTTAACATCGGCAAAAGGAAACGGGTTGACCGCGTCCTGAAGCTTACTCAGTTCAGCTGTCACCTCAGGGGACAAAATATCAGGTCGTGTACTGAGAACCTGACCAATTTTGACAAAAGTCGGGCCAAGCTCTTCACAGGATCTGCGCAGGCGCTCACCAACACTTGATCTGGCGGTTTCCTGCTGATCATCCCTCTTTCTCTCACGACGTCTTATACGAAGATAGCTGAACAGTCCCATCTGCTCAAGCAGTATGCCGAAACCATTTCGAGCGAATACACGAACGATCTGCCGGTACCGCTTGAGATGTGTTCTTTTTGGCATAATGCTCAGCCTTGCTGCTCGCGTGCGTTAAGAGCTGCCTCTACCTGCTCGCGTACGATTGTCGCCAGATCTTCCTTGCTGATAATATCCGACTTCGCGGCCAGATCCACCTGCTCAAGAGCCTTGTGGACCTCATCATGAATCAGCTTGTTAAGCTCTTCACGCTGGCTCTCGCCTTTTTTCACCAGGTCATTCGCGAATTCACGGGCATCCTTACGGGCAATATCGCCCTTCTTGACCATATCCTCAACGGTCTCTTCGATTTTCTCGCGAGACCAGGACGCCAGTCCGATGCCGAAGCTAAGAGATTTTTCCAGAAAAGTTTTTACATCCTGCATATATGTCGCCTCCTGTTAAGCTGATGCAGTGCCGCATGGTCTTTCCCGTTACAAGCTAATTATAGCACGCTGCAGACGAAGTGAAGTAAACAGTCTGTCAGCGATGCCTGGCAAGTATCTCATTAAGCTGTTCATAAATATTGGCAGAAGCGGTAATAATTCCACTAGGCTCAAGCAGATTATCCAACCTGCTGCCATCCCATCCGCGGACAACGCCTCCTGCGGCCTCGACAATTATGCTCCCAGCTGCAAAATCCCAGGGCTGCAGCATCTGCTCGAAGAACCCGTTCAAGCGGCCACAGGCAACATAGGCCATATCGAGAGCGGCGCTGCCGCTTCTTCTGATCTCCATGGAAGCTGTGAACACATCTCTGATCATGGCAAAAGTCTGGTCACTGTTGGCTCTATCATAAGGATTTGTGCCGAAGCCAATCAGAGCATGCGAGAGTTCAGCGGTATCTGATACATGAACAGGCTCATCGTCAAGCCAGGCACCCACGCCGGCTCGAGCCTGAAACAACTCATCAAGATAGGGGTTGTACACGAAGCCATAAGCAGGCTTGCCCTCAAGATAGAGCGCCAGTGAAATGGCTGAGAATCGATAATCATAGATAAGATTGGTTGTTCCATCAACCGGATCAAGGATCCAGCTCGGACTGTCCACCGAGAACAGGTTCTTCTCAGACTCTTCAGCAATCAGATGACTGCCGGGAATAATGCTTTCCAAACGAATCGCCAGATATTCCTGAACCCTGTAATCTATTTCGGTGACATAATTATTGTCACCTTTTTTCTCGATCTGGCTGCGCGTGACTGATGAGGATAATATAATTCTGCCGGCTTCTCTGAGAACCGCACCGGTAAGCATCATCAGGTTATCTTGTTCTGGACTCATGTTTCTCCTCCAATAGGCGCTTTATTTTTGCTGGTGTTCTATACCTTACCACTTCATTATACCTGCCTGACCAGACAATTTTGCGTAGTTCTTTTACAAACTGGCAACAATTGTTCACAGACTGTTACGCTTCTATCAGAAATCAACATATAGAATCAGCTCTATCATTACAACAATTGGCGGCAGACTGTTTCTGCCGTTGAATAGCCAATTAGAACGACCGATAAACGAGGAGTATGCAGAATGCAAGAACAGAAAACACCTAAGAAGCCCCTGATCTATTACGCGGTAGTCGCGTTCACGATCCTGATGATACTGAATGCTTTTGTCTTCCCGACTCTTTTTCAGCGTGATATCACAGAGACTGATTACAGCACATTCCTAACACATCTTGATGAGAGAAAAATCCAAAAGTTTGAGCTCGATGATCAAACTATTTTTTATATCGCGGAAATAGAAGGCGAAGAGAAGCTGTTTACGACCGGTGCTATGCCGGATCCCGACTTGACTAACAGACTACGGGCAGCAGATGTTGAATTTGCACGAGTAGTTCCTAAGGAGGCCTCGCCCATCGTCACATTCATTGCCTCCTGGGTTCTGCCTCTTTTGATCTTTTTCTTCCTCGGCCGTCTGTTGATGGGATATATGCAGAAGAAAACAGGCGGAGCCAACGCGATGACCTTTGGCAAATCAAATGCCAAGGTCTATGTACAGGCGCAAACCGGTAAGACCTTCAAGGATGTGGCCGGACAGGATGAGGCCAAGGAAGCTCTGAATGAGATAGTCGATTTCCTGCATAATCCCGGACGCTACGCAAGCATTGGTGCCAAGCTGCCGAAAGGCGCACTGCTCGTGGGCCCTCCGGGAACTGGTAAAACTCTTCTGGCTCAAGCAGTAGCCGGCGAGGCAAATGTACCCTTCTTCTCGATCTCCGGATCAGAGTTTGTCGAAATGTTTGTCGGTATGGGCGCGGCAAAAGTAAGAGACCTGTTCAAGCAGGCAAGCGAAAAAGCACCCTGTATTGTATTCATTGATGAGATCGATACTATCGGCAAGAAGCGCGATGGTGCCGGCGGCTTCAGCGGCGGTAACGATGAGCGCGAACAAACACTAAATCAGTTATTGACGGAAATGGACGGTTTCGATGGCCGTAAGGGTGTTGTTATTCTAGCAGCGACGAACAGACCGGACAGTCTTGACAAAGCATTGCTTAGACCCGGGCGTTTCGACAGGCGCATCCCGGTTGAGCTGCCAGACCTCGCAGGACGCGAGGCAATACTGAAGGTTCATGCGAAGAATGTAAAAATCGATCCCGAGGTTGATTGCCTCAGCATAGCAAGAGCTACTGCGGGCGCTTCCGGTGCCGACCTGGCAAATATGATCAACGAAGCTGCTCTGCGTGCTGTCCGCTTAGGTCGTGACCGCGTCATTCAGTCAGATCTTGAGGAAAGTGTCGAGGTCGTTCTGGCAGGTTATCAGCGCAAAAACGCGGCGATACAGCCAAAAGAGAAGGAAATAATTTCCTATCATGAGATAGGTCATGCTTTGGTCGCCGCTTGTCAGACAGATTCAGCACCAGTCCATAAAATAACAATCGTACCCAGAACATCTGGTGCGCTTGGTTATACAATGCAGGTCGCTGAAAATGATCAGGTCCTGATGAACCGCGAAGAGATATTCAATAAGATCGTTACTTATACCGGCGGTCGTGCCGCCGAGGAGCTGATCTTCAACACAATGACCTCCGGTGCCGCAAACGACATAGAGCAGGCGACTAAGCTCGCCCGCTCCATGATTACAAGATTCGGTATGAGTGAACACTTCGACATGATGGCCCTCGAGACCACAAGTAATGTTTATCTTGGCGGTGAATCACAGCTGCTTGTATCAGCTCAGACTGCCGCGGCGATCGACGCCGAAGTGCTCGAATTGATCCGCAAGGCTCATCATAAGGCCTCTGAGATTCTGCGATCTAACCTTGATAAGCTGCATGAGCTTTCACGATTCTTACTTGAGAAGGAAACGATCACAGGTGAGGAGTTTATGAATATACTGCAGTGCGAAGCCTGATTATTCGATCCTGAAGCTTTCCAGCATCTGAGTATATCGGCTGCCATGACCTTCCTCTGCCTCGAGGAAATAACCTGTGTAGAAGAAGAAACTGCCGCCTTTTCCGTCGTCGATTACTGTTATTGCGATAACCTCGCTGTCCCATTTGCTTCCTGATACTATGGTGACCTTATGTCCAGGCAGCTTATCCACACCGATTACAACTGCCATTGGCTCATTGGCAACAACGCCAAGTGTCTGCTCGGCTTTTGCCGTTAGCTCTGAAAAAGCCTTCTCTGCTGACTTGTCGGCGAAGTGTCCTGCCTGCATATATATGTCGGGCAGAGCATCTGCCGGGGTCACAGGCATATACTCGTCAACATTTATTGAGGAATCGAAGCGGCTGCTGGTTTCAATAACCTTGTAGCGGTCCTTATCGTAGTACATCGAGTAGCCCAATTCGCTCATGTGCAGACTTGTGACGATCTGCTCAGGCATGCCCTCAAGCTCGATCGTTATAGATGACTCTTCTGGTCTTGGTTCCTTGGTCGGAGCAGTTGTTTCAGAAGGTTTTGTTGTTTCATCTGTGGCATCCGGTCCTTCGGACGGATCCGTTGTTTCCGACTGCTCTGGTTCAGTTGTTGGCTCTGTTGTAGGCTTGGTTGTAGTGTCAGTGTCAGTACCAGGAGTTACATCTGCATCCTCTGTGTTGGTCACCGCCCCTGTCTCAACCGGTGATCTCAGGCAGCCTGTCATCATCAAGGCGACGGCGGTCAATACCGCTATTGCCAGAAGCGTGAGCTTACCTGCCCTCATTTTTCTTGTGCGATTTCTGTTAATGTTAGTCTTCATAGTTTTTCTCCTTTCGAAACAGCGTCTGCTGTAATCTCTTACTGTGACTACAGTTTAGCAAGCCGCTGTATCGTGGTAAGCACATAGTTGTATCAGAGTTGTATATTCTTAAGAAGGAAAACTGAAGCGAATTACTGTTCCCTGTCCTGGATTTGATTCTGCCTTCAGACTGCCATCATGCCTGGCAGCGATTTCACGACAGAGTGCTAAGCCCAGACCAACACCACCGGTTTTACGCGATCGTGACTTGTCAGCACGATAGAACGGCTCAAAAATCTGGCCGATATGCTCTGGCTCAATACCACGGCCCTGGTCAGCGACAAAAATCTCAACTGTATTATCATCGACTCGTGAGGAACCTATAGTAATGGTTGTACCAGCTTTTGAAGCCGCGATAGAGTTTCTGATCAGGTTTGTAAGCAGCAGAAGCAGCAGCGCATGGTCTGCTTTCACTTCTCTGACAGCAGACTCTGCTTTGATCTCAATTCCCTGTTCGCGCAGGGCCGGCATCATTGTTTGCGCAATCTCAGCAAAAACCTGATTCAAATGCAGCGTTTCCAGCTTGAGCGCCTCTTTGCGTGCCAGGATCAGCGTCATCAGTCGATCATAGAGCTCGCGCAGCCTTTTTGCTTCACGCTCTATAACCTCAGCCGCGTTGCTCTTTTGCTCTTCACTCATTTTTGCCTGCTGAAGCAACGAGGCATAGCCCTGGATCGACGTCAGCGGTGTATTCATCTCATGTGTCAGGTTATCGATAAACTGCTGTCGCTGCTCGGCCAGCTGTTCAAGCTCCTGCTCACGCTGCCGTACGGCCTCACTCATCTTATTGAAGGCACGTGTCAAATCAGCTGTTTCATCACGGCTCTCCGGTACTACCAGGCTGTAATGTCCATCAGCGATCTGCACCGCCGCCTCGCCCAGAGTAACCAATGGTCTGGTCAGACGTCTGGCCAGCGCATAAGCAGCAAGCCCAAGCACGATCGCACTGATGATATCTATCATGATAAAAGCCTGGACCATCGATGTTCGTCTTGCATATATTTGGTTGATGTCACGCGTATAGATCAACATGAAATCAGGATCACCGGTCAGCTGGCTGCTGACATGCATCATTCTGGTTCTTGAGCCATCCGTCTCCTGCGTACTGATCGCGGCCATCTGAACAAAATCCGTTGTGTCAGCTGAAGTTTTCTGTGCTTCAGTTGTCAGTTCAGTCTGATTGCTTCCAGTAGATGCAGGCCGCAAAAGCGCGGGGTCGAGCTTGCCCGGATCAAGAGAACCAAACATCTCGCCCGTACTGACACGATAAAGATCAAGCTCAATATCAAGCGATCCATAATAAGCAGAATAGCGCTGCATCAGCGGCCCCGGATCCTCCGGCATACCGCCGGCCTGTATACCTGCCTCAACGCGCTCTCTGATGATCGCCTGATCGCTGAAGGCTCTGGCAGTTTCCTGCTCAAGATTTGACAAATGTGTACTGCTGAGAAAATAGATGGAGGCCGCATGGAAGGCCAAGGCATACAAGGCCAGACTGGCCAGAAGTATTTTATGCCAAAGCTTCATGGCTCTGTCTCCAGCCTGTAGCCATATTTATATACTGTTTTCAGGCAGCTGTCCCAGCCCAGCTTCCTGCGCAGACGCTGTATATGGATGTCAACTGTTCTCGTTTCACCTATGTAGTCATAGCCCCAGGCATTCTCCAGCAGCTTCTCTCTGGACATCGCGATATTGCGATTTCTTACCAGAACCTCCAGAAGATTAAACTCCTGAGCAGTCAGCTCGATCGTTTCATTATTTCTTCTCACAGATCTCTCTTCCAGCTTGATTTCGATGCCACAGATTACAAGGCTGCCATCTGAATGACCGGTACGTCGAAGCACAGCGTCAATTCTGGCCAGAAGCTCAGCAGGCTCGAATGGTTTGGTAATGTAATCATCAGCGCCCAGCCGCAGTCCCTGTACCTTATCGACTACTGAGTTTCTTGCCGTTAAAAAAATCACAGGCAGTCCATGCTGTCTTAGCTCGCTTATCAAGTCAAAGCCATCACGTCCAGGCAGCATAACATCCAACAGAACAAGATCAGGATGCTGAGATGA
The DNA here is from genome assembly GCA_964607635.1 of uncultured Oscillospiraceae bacterium. Lineage (GTDB taxonomy): Bacteria > Bacillota > Clostridia > Saccharofermentanales > UBA5734 > JAAYFZ01. The sequence goes on along the minus strand of CAZSLR010000029.1, from coordinate 6,460 downwards.
TGCAAGCTCGAGTGCAGCCTCGGCCTCGGCTGCCCGCAGGCAGCTATGCCCGGTCAAACTTAGATTCAGCTCTATCAGCTCTGCTATCGCTTTTTCATCTTCAATAATTAATATCTTAGCCATATGCTTCTCCGTACGTTATGTCAGTGCTGTACGCTTGCTTCCAGTTACTTCAAATGATCGCTTCTGCTTGTTTGCAATGGGCAATCCTTGAGCTATACTTATAACAGATTACAGTGTAACAATATCACAGAGGCCCGCTTATGCAAAGAATTCTGACATGGGGGAGATTATGAACAAGCTTAAGGAATATTTCCTCAAGCAGAAGATGATGACCAGGGTGCTGATCAGCCTGCTGCCCATTCTTCTGCTATCTATTTATTTATTTGGACTGCGTACACTTGTCCTGCTTGCCGTCGTTACAATAACAGGCATACTGTGCGAGTATGGGATCATGCGCCTGATAAATGGCCCGAAGGCCAAGGTGTCTGAAGCAGTTTTGGTTACATGCCTGCTCTTCACGCTATCTCTGCCGCCATCTGTCCCATATTGGGTGGCCATGGTCGGTATAGCGTTTGGTGTAGTTTTCGGCAAATGCGTTTTCGGTGGTTTCGGCAAGAATATTTTCAATCCGGCGCTGGTCGGACGTTGTCTGATCTATGTTTCTTTTCCGGCGCATATGACCATTGCCTGGTCGAAGCCCTTCAGTGATTTTCCTGGCGGTCTGATCAGATGGAGCGGCGGCGCGGATGCATTGACATCAGCCACACCAATGCTTACCTTCAACAAGGAAGGCATCTTGACAGACTATCTCAGACTTTTTTTGGGCAATATCGCCGGTTCACTCGGCGAGACAAGCGCGCTCCTGATAATCGTCGCGGCAATCTATCTGATCGTAACCAAGACAGCGTCCTGGAAGATAATCGTATCGACTATCGGTTCATTCGCGGTTCTTGGCAGCATCCTCTATTTTACAGGCGTCATCCAGACGGATCCGCTATTTTCTGTGTTGTCCGGCGGCTTCCTGTTTGCCGCTGTTTTCATGGCTACTGATCCCATTTCAGCACCTAAACAGGAAGTCTCAAAAATCATATATGGTATTCTCATCGGCGTTATCGCGCTGATCATCAGATCATTCTCACTATTCACCGAGGGCATTATGTTTGCGGTCCTGATCGTAAATGCCTTCGTGCCTCTGATCGAACGGAATGTCAAAGCTTACAAAAGCAGAAAGAAGGTGACGGCATGAAGAACAGCTATGTATATACGGTAGTATTCATGCTGATCGTCAGCGCATTGTTTACCTTGCTGCTGGCCGGCGCTAACTCCTTTTACAAACCCAAAATTGAAGAGAACGAGCTTCTTGCTGAGAGAACCTCCATACTCTATGTCTTCGATATAGATCAGAGCGGTTCAGCAGCTGAAGTTTTGAAGCGCTTCGATGATAACGTTAAGGAAACAGAGCTCTCAGGTGTTAAGCTTTACGAGTACAGTGCCCAAGGAGAAACCATTGCCTATGCCGTGCCTTTTACCGGTGCTGGACTCTGGGGCAGTATTTCCGGCTATATGGGTGTTTCGCCTGAGCTTGATGAGATTACGGGTCTTGTGTTTACAAGTCATAGCGAGACACCGGGTCTGGGCGGCAGAATCGACGAGCTCGCGTACAAAGAGCAATTCCGCGGTTTGGTTATCGATCCAGGAAGCAGCCTGGCCTATGGCGAGGATGGCGGCGGACAGATAGATGCGATCACCGGCGCGACCTCGACCTCAAACGCGGTCTTGAAGATTCTGAACGAACTGCTCGACGAAACGATCAGAAGATTGGAGGTGGCGTAAATGGCTGAAACAATCAAGGAGGTAATTTCACGCAATGTCTGGAAGGAAAATCAGGTATTACGCCAAATACTGGGCATCTGCTCAAGTCTCGCGGTCACCAATCTTATGTCCAACTCTCTTGTTATGGGACTTGGTCTGACCTTCGTTACGGCTTTTTCCAGCTTGACTATTTCTCTGCTGAGAAACGCGATTCCGCATAGGATCCGTATGATCGTGCAGACGCTGATCATCGCCTCATATGTTATTCTGGTCGATATTTTCCTGCAGGCAAATTTCACAGATATCAGCAAAGCGCTCGGCCCTTATGTCGGACTGATCATAACCAACTGCATCATTATGGGCAGAGCCGAGGCTTTTGCCCAGAAGAACACTCCTGTTCTTTCGATGCTGGATGGCTTGTTCGCAGGTGTCGGCTATACGGTCGTTCTGCTGATCATCGCTTTCGTCCGCGAGCTGCTGGGATTCGGCACACTATTTGGTATCGATGTTAACTTCATAGGCTTCGAGACCTGGACGATTATGGTTATGGCGCCCGCGGCCTTCTTCCTGATCGGTACGCTGATCTGGATTACATCGAACATCTTCGCGCCCGGTAAGAGCAAGAAGTGATGACAAGTCAGGAGAGGAGCAACTAATATGTTTACAGATGGGATCAACCCGTTAATTATATTCTTCGCCTCAATACTGACCAGTAATATGATTCTTTCGAATTTTCTGGGCATGTGTTCTTATATCTCCATTTCCGGAGAATACAAGACCGCGTCCAGTCTCGGCAAATCTGTTACTCTGGTCATGGTGTTCACGACTATCCTTAATTTCGGGGTATATAAGCTTATCATTGTCCCACTTGGCCTGGAGTATCTGCAGTATATTTTGTTTATTATCATCATAGCAGCTACTGTCCAGATCATAGAGATGGCCATGGACAGACTGCTGCCTGATCTTCATGTCAAGTTAGGTATATTCCTGCCGTTGATCACTGTTAACTGCGCGATTCTCGGCACGACACTCTTCATGGTTATCAGAGATTACAACTTCGTACAGTCTCTGCTCTTCGGACTGGGCAGCGGACTTGGCTGGTGGCTGGCGATCAGCGCTCTGGCCGCGATTCGCGAACAGATGGCAAAAACCAAATTGCCGAAGGGACTCGAGGGACCGGGTATCGCTTTTATAATCACAGGAATCATGGCCCTGGCCTTCATTGGTTTTTCGGGCATCTTCACGATCACCTGACGGAAGGGAGCAATCACTATGGAAATACTGACAACAGTTTTAAGTGTCACGGTTATTTCGGTGGTCCTGGCCCTGATCATCATCGAGGCAGAATACTTCTTCAATAATTATGGTGAATGCGAGATCGACATCAATAACGGCGACAAGAAGCTGACAGTTGATGGCGGATCATCGCTTCTATCAACGCTTGCCGGTCAGAAGATATTTATCCCCTCGGCCTGCGGCGGCAAGGCAACCTGCGGTCTCTGTAAGGTTCAGGTGCTTGAAGGCGCAGGCCCGCTGCTGCCGACAGAGGAGCCTTATCTTGATGAACAGGAGCGAGCTGATAATTTCCGCCTGGCCTGTCAGGTCAAAATAAAAAATAACATCAGAATTATGATTCCTGAGGAGCTTTTCAATATTCGCGAGTACGAAACCACGATCGAGAAAATGGAGCAGCTCACTCATGATATTATAGGCTTCCGCCTCAAGCTGCCGGAGGGGGACACCGTAAGCTTCAAGGCCGGCCAATATATGCAGTTTTACACCAAGCCTTATAATAAGATAAAAGAAAGCGTGTACCGTGCCTATTCTATCGCCAATGTGCCCTCCGACAACAAATCGATCGAGTTGATCATCAGACAGGTACCCGACGGTATATGTACTACCTACGCCCACACCCAGCTTAAGGAAGGCGACAAGGTTAAGATCAGCGGCCCCTACGGCGATTTCTTCCTGCGCGGCAATTGCAGCGAGCTGGTTATGATCGCCGGCGGTTCAGGCCTGGCACCGATTCAATCAATCATTCTCGACGTCCTGGAAAAAGGCATCGATCTCAAGATGAATTTCTTCTTCGGTGCTGTTACTAAACGAGATCTGTACAGGCTGGATTATTTCAATGACCTGGCCGCCAAGCACGAGAACTTCAATTTCATTCCTGCATTGTCCAAGCCGGCACCGGAGGACGAATGGGATGGAGAGGTCGGCTTGATTACTGAGGTTGTTGATCGTTATATAGGAGATGGCAGTGATATGGAGGGCTATCTTTGCGGCAGCCCTGGTATGATCAATGCATGTATAAATGTTTTGTCTAAGAAAAACATCCCCGAAGATAAAATCTTCTACGATAAGTTCTGAGGAGGTAGAGCATGAAACAGAGTCCGGAATTTGAAATCATTCAGGCTAATATGCTGCCAGGAACACTCTCGGCGCATGGCTTCCTCGGTGAGGATACTCGCAATCTCGCTGACATTTTAAGAGACGACACGAAAATGCTTAACAAGCTTGGAATCAGTCAGCAGGAGCTTGCTGACAAAATGCAGGAGCTTACTGACAGCAGTATCCCGGGGTTAGGCAGGCCGGTCAGCTACAGCGAGCACTTCGAGGTGGAATCTGATGACTATATGGGCAGAATATCCTGCCCCTTCCAGGATTTTATAAAGGTTGACAAGCGTGAGACCAGGGCCAGGCGTCTGGACACCGGTGTCATCATGCGCTGGACTGATCTGAATATACACATGATCAGAGAGCATGGCTTCTTCGAAGGACATGGCAGCAAGTATCGCCTGGATCCGGTTGAGCTGGCGAGATTTCTGAGAATGGCATAACCGCACAAGATCAATTCCACGATCACATGAAGCAAAACCCCCTGTTTGGCAAGAACCTCACAGGGGGTTTATTAAATCTGTTTAGCTTCGACTTCGTCAACAAACTATTATTGCTTATTTACCAAGAGCTGCGTCGTCAACAATGACCATGACGTCCGGATGCAGCTGCAGGATCGAAGCAGGAACTGCTGGATTGACCGGCCCGTTCAGGGCTTTGTCCAGTATCTCAGCCTTGTCCTTGCCAGTGACGACCAGCAGGATCTTTTTGGCCTTCATAATTGTGCCTATGCCCATGGTAAAAGCCTTGATCGGCACCTTATTTACATCATTATCAAAGAATCTGGCATTTGCTTCCAGAGTACGCTTGTCCAGCGTTATGCACTGTGTACCGGTAGTAAATGCGTCAGCCGGCTCATTGAAGCCGATATGGCCATTATGTCCGATACCAAGAAGCTGAACATCGATTGGTCCTACATGCTCGATAATATCATCGTAATCCTTGCAGACCTTGGCATCATCCTCCTGCTCGCCATCAGGCAGATAGGTATTGTCAGCGAATAAATTGACGTGATTGAAGAGATTCTCATTCATAAAATATCTGTAGCTCTGTGGATGATCAGCGCTAAGACCCTTGTACTCATCAAGATTAACGGTCACAACATTTGAGAAATCGATCTCACCCGCCTCGTTCATCTTGATCAGCTCTTTGTACATGCCGATCGGTGTGCTGCCTGTCGCCAGACCGATAACGCTATCCGGCTTGAGCAGCAGCTGTGCCGCCATATATCTAGCCGCGGCCTTGCTCATCTCTTCATAATTGGCATAAGACTGGATTCTCATAGTACCTCCTTGTACTGTGGTTGGTAATACTGCCTTGCAGGCAGCAGCAATGCTGGCCTCTGGTCCACTCCTGATTTTATTCCAAACAGTTCGCCTGTGCAATAATTTGCTTCGGCATTTGATACCTAATAATTAATCAGTCTTGAACAACACCGCCGATTATAACACTCAGAAGTGTAAGCTTATCATCAACTATCAGCAGATCCGCGTTTTTGCCTACATCTATACTACCGGCAAAAGCCGAGGCTCCGGCCACAGCTGCCGGATTCATGCTGGCGGCTCTTACAGCCGATTCCAGCGGAATTCCGAAGTTAACGGCATTACGCATGCACTGCATCAAATCTGTTGCAGATCCCGCAAGAGTCCCGTCCATTAATGTGGCTCTGCCATCTGTCAGCTTGACAGGCTGTCCTCCCAGCTCATAATCACCGTTTGCCAGACCACAAGCTCTCATAGAATCACTGACTAAAACAACTCTGTCATCACCAAACATTTTGAAGACTGAACGAACGACAGCAGGATGAATATGGAAGCCATCACAGATCAATTCGACTGTTACATCACTGTCCATGGCAGCGCCGACAACACCAGGATCCCTATGTGTGAAGGCAGGCATAGCGTTAAAGAGGTGGGTTATATGACCGGCACCTGCAGCGATCGCTTTCAAAGCGGTCTCATAATCCGCCACTGTATGTCCAATGGAGACCTTAAGCCGCCCTGATGTGCGTTTGATCATATCCATAGCGCCTTCCAACTCAGGCGCGACATCAAGCAACCGTATTTTCCTATCTGCCGCCTCATATAATCGTTCAAACATTTCCATGTCCGGATCAATAATATTTATCTCTGCCTGAGCTCCCTTTTTCGCTTTATTGAAAAAAGGTCCCTCCATATGTATCCCAATCATTCGGGCACCTTCATGGTTATCATCAAGCATAACTCTGGCACCGTTACGGAATATTTTC